>NZ_QSQK01000010.1:0-91029 GCF_003436735.1 Collinsella sp. TF12-2AT
GTTCCGCTATGCGGTTGTCAATTTGCGAAAGAAATTATGCGTCACCGCGCGGTACACAGGGGCCTGGGCTGAAAAGAATAAGGTTGGAAGTCGGTCGGAGGCGGGCGGGCATTACGTTTGTCGCGAGTTCCGCATGCAAAGAAGGCCACTTAATGTGGCCTTCGTCTTGCATAGGACTGTAGAGCAGCAAACGTAATGCCCGCCCGCCTCCGACCGACGGACGAGTGAGATTACCTCGCGGCGCCGGGGATGCCGTGGGAGGTTTTGGCGTTTTTGGCTCCGTTTACGATGGCGGTTTGCAGGGCCCTTACGGCGAGCATGCCCAGCAGGTCTAGGGGAACGACGGCGCTTGCCTGGGCGCCCAGTTTGCCGCTGGCGAGGGTGTAGATGGTGTCGCCATCGTTGGTAGTGTGCGTGGGACGGATGGCGTGTGCGTAGGCGTCTGCGGCCATCTGAGAGACCTTGGTGGCTTGTGCCTTAGTGAGTTCCACGTTGGTGACGATGCAGCTGATGGTGGTGTTGGTGCGGTCGAGCGGCATCTGCATGGATCCGGCGGCGGCAAAGGCTGCGAGTTCCATGTCGACGATCTGGTCGCTATCGGCTGCGGCGCGCATACCGGCGACCCACTCGCCGGTGAAGGGGTCGACAACGTTGCCACAGGCATTGACTGAGACCACGGCGCCCACCTTGACGGGGCCGAGCGCCACGGCGGCGGCTCCAAGGCCGGCCTTCATGCAGGTGGCAGATCCCATGAGCTTACCTACGGTGGCGCCGGTGCCGGCGCCCACGTTGCCCTGCTCGAGCGAGGCAGGGGTGTGGTCCAGTGCCTCACGCACGGCAGCGATACCGGCCTCGATGTCGGGACGCACCGTGGGGTCGCCAAAGGCAAGGTCGAAGATGCAGCTGGAGCACACGATGGGCACCTGTGTGGGACCGACGGGCAGGCCGATGCCGCGGCTCTCGAGCTCGCGGGCCACGCCGCTTGCGGCCTCCAGACCAAAGGCCGATCCGCCCGAAAGGCAGACGGCGTGGACCTTGTCGACGGTGTTCTCGGGACGCAGCAGGTCGGACTCGCGCGAAGCGGGGGCGCCGCCGCGAACGTCGACACCGCCGGTGGCGCCCTCGGGCGCTACGATTACGGTGCAGCCGGTGCCGGCCTTCTCGTCGGTATAGTTGCCATAGCAAAAGCCATCGACATTGCAAACATCGATGGCTTCGAGCAGTGTGTCCATGTTTTCTCCTATCGGTTTTCCGCCGGGCCTTATGCCCGGTCGGGATCCGTACGGTACGGCAAAATTGTAGGCGCTGGGGGATACCCAGCGCCAGATGCAATTACGAGAGTTTTTGAATCGCGCGTGCGACGCGAGCGATGGGCAAGCCCACCACGTTGTAGAAGTCACCCGAAATATCGTGCACAAGCATGCGGCCGCCTGTGCCTTGGATGCCGTAGGCCCCGGCCTTGTCCATGGGTTCGCCGGAGGCAACATAGCGCTCGATCTGCTCTTCGGTAAGCTCATAGAACGTCACGTCGGTCACATCGACAAACGACAGGCTCTCGGCGGCATGCGGAGCTGTAGCGTCGCCGGCTTTAACGATGCAGACGCCGGTTGCGACCTGGTGCGTGCGGCCCGAAAGCTCGCGGAGCATGGTGCGCGCCTCGTCCCCGTCTGCCGGCTTGCCCAAAATTTGGCCGTCAAAGGTGACAATAGTATCGGCCGCGACGGTCAGTTCGTTGGGCTCGGCATGCTCGGCGGCAACGGCGGCGGCTTTGGCACGCGCCAAGCGCTCGACGAGTGTAAGCGGAGCTTCGCCATCAAAAGGCGTTTCGTCGATATCTGCGGGAATCACGCGAATGTCATAGCCCGCCTCGCGCATCAACTCGATGCGGCGCGGTGATTGCGAAGCCAAAATCATAGCTGAATGCCCTCGGCGACCTTCTCGACGGCCTTGTCGCCGGCGAGCGTGCGCAGCAGCTCAAGCGCAAAGGGGAGCGACTGGGCCATGCCGCTGGCGGTGATGATGTTGCCGTCTTGCGTAACCTTCTCGCCGGTATAGGCGCCTTCGGGGAAGCTTTTCTCAAAGCCAGGGAAGCACGTGGCGTGGCGCCCCTCGAGTAGGTCGAGCTCGCCCAGGATAAACGGGGCGGCGCAGATGGCGGCAACGTGCTTGGTCGCGGCGAACTCGCAGACCACGTCGCAGACGCGCTGATCGGCACGCAGGTTGGTGGCACCGGGCAAGCCGCCGGGCAGCACGACGCAGCCGTACTCGTCAAAGTTGATCTCATCAAAGAGCGCATCGCAGGTCACGGGGATCTGCAGCGAGCTTACGACCTCACGTGTGGGCATAATCGAGACGAGCGTGGCACGCACACCGCCGCGACGCATGACATCGACCATGGTCAAGCATTCAATAGTTTCAAAGCCATCGGCGGCGAGAACGGCAACGCTGGGCATGAGGGTTCCTTTCATAGGCGGCATACAATTAGCCGTCTTATACCCCGAAGACCTCCGCTTGCCACGCTCGATTTCTCAATGATTTATCTGAGCAATGATTGAGTGACTAGTTGCGCCTAAGGTGGACGACGGTCTCGCAGTGGAAGGTTTGCGGGAACAGGTCGACTGGCGTGATCTTGACGGGGGAGAAGGTGCCTTCTTCGACAAAGCGTTTGAGATCGCGCGCCAGGGTGGCCGGGTCGCAGCTCACGTAGGCGACATCGCGAGCACTCGTGCTGGCGATAAGGTCGATCGCCTCGGGGGCGAGGCCTGCGCGCGGCGGGTCGACCACCAAGACGTCGGCATCCTGGTCGGGGAACTCGCGCACCGCGTCTCCGCCAATGACGTCGACGTTATCAAGCTTGTTGATCTCCAGGTTACGGCGCAGGTCGCGCACGGCCGGGCCGTAGGCCTCGACGGCGGCGACGAAGTCGCAGCGGCGGGCGAGCGGCAGGGTAAAGGTTCCGGCGCCGCAGTACAGGTCCACGGCAAGCTCGTCTTCTTGCGGGTCGAGCGCTTCCATGACAAGCTCGATCAAAATCTCAGCACCCTTGGTGTTGACCTGGAAAAAAGACGGGGCGGACAAGCGCATCTGACCCTCGGCGATATTCTCGGTCCATGAGCCCTCTCCGGCGAGCATTTCGACCTTGGAGACACGGCGGGCCTTCTTTTCGCCCTTGCTCATCACGCGCACGATGCTCGTGGGATGAGCGGCGTCCGCCAGCACGCGGGAGACCTGCGAGCGCGGAAAAGAGCCTGTAGGCGTCCAGAGTGCGACCTCGAGTGCCTTGGTACGGCGCGATGCACGAATGCCCACGCGTTCGAGTCCCAAGTCATGGCTGCCGCTTAGATAGTTGAGTGCGCCGACGACCGATTTGAGCGCCTTCGGGAAGCGCTTATCGAACAGCGGGCACGCATCGACGGTCACGATTTTGCTGGGGTCGACACCGTGCATGCCAAGGCGCACGCGACCGTTGACGACGGTCGGTTCGAGCTCGATTTTATTGCGGTAGCCCCAGTCGTCCTTGGTGTGGCAGATGGGCTGTACCAACTCATCGACCTGCTCAGGAGCGAACTTGCCGATGCGCTCGAGCGTGGAGCGCAGGTTTTGCTCCTTGGCGGCGAGCTGTGCCGTGCGTGAGAGATTGCCCCACGAACAACCGCCGCAGATGCCAACGAAGGGGCAGGGGGGCTGAATGCGATCGGGGCTCGGCTCCAGAATCTCGGTCGTGCGGGCGCGCATGAACGACTTGCCGTCCTGTACGACCTCGGCCTCGACGGTGTCGCCTGCCACGGCGCCCTGCACAAAGACGGCCTTGCCGTTGTCGGCGTGCGCCAGCCCGTCGGCGCCGTAGGTCATCGATTCTATAGTGAGCTTCATATCCCTGCCTGTCATTCGTGTTGTTGCTCGCACCATGGTAGCAGGGAAAAGCGCCCCGCATCCGAGGCTTTCCTCAAATGCGGGGCGCTTCTACAAACTGCTTCTACAAACGACTATTTCGTCTTGCCGGTAATGAGCGTCTTAAGACCCAGGCCGATCAGGCCCAGGCCCATGCGCACACGACCGGGGCGATGGCGCTCGATGGCCTTGGTCTTGCCGGCGGGCTTATCGCGACGGGCGCTCGTCTCGGGTGCGGGCTTAGCTGCCTGCGGCTCGGGCTGAGGTGCAGGTGCGGGCTCGGGCTCAATGACGGTCGCCTGGACCTTCTGAACCTCGGGTGTGGCCGGCTGCGGCTTAGGAGCAGGGGCGGGCTTTGCCTCAATGACGGGCTCGGGCGCGGCCTCGGCGTTGCGGTAGGCACGCTCCAGCAGGGCTTCCTGCGAGTTGAAGGGTTTCTCACCCTCTGCGCGCTCCACGGGGACCCAGGTGCCGTCGCTCGTGAGGCTGCGGGCCTTCACGTTGTCGCGCAGCTGCATGCTCATGTACTCGTGCACCAGGGCGCGGCAGGTGGGGTCGAGCACGGGGAAGGCGATCTCCACGCGGTGCTCGGTGTTGCGTGTCATCATGTCGGCCGAGCTCAGATAGATCATGTCCGAGTCCACGCCAAAGGCGTAAACGCGCGCATGCTCCAAAAAGCGTCCGACGATAGAACGGACATGCACGTTCTCGGTCTTGCCAGGAACGCCCGGCTTGAGGCACGAGATGCCGCGGATGATCATGTCCACGCGGACTCCTGCGCACGATGCCTCGGCGATCTTGTCGATGACCTCGCGGTCGGTGAGCGAGTTGAGTTTAAAAAACACGCGGGCGGGCTCGCCGGCGAGGGCGCGCTGGATCTCGCGGTCAAGCCCGCGCATGATGAGCGGTTTCAGTCCGACGGGCGCCACACCCAGGAAGCGGTAATCGCCGCGCAGGTTGCCCAGCGACAGGTTGCGGAAGAACAGGTTGGCGTCCTCGCCGATGCCGGGGTGAGCGGTCATGAGCATAAAGTCGCTGTAGAGTTTGGCCGTCTTCTCGTTAAAGTTGCCGGTGCCCAGCAGCGTCAAGCGCGTTAGCGCCATGCCCTCGCGATAGGTGAGCTGGCAGATCTTGGAGTGGCACTTAAAGCCCTCGGAGCCGTAGATGACGGTGCAGCCGGCCTCTTCCAAGCGCTCGGCCCACTCGATGTTGTTCTGCTCGTCAAAGCGCGCGCGGAGCTCCATGAGCACCGTGACCTCTTTGCCGTTCTCGGCGGCATCGATCAGCGACTCGCACAGGCGGCTCTGCTTGGCCACGCGGTAGAGCGTGATGCGCAGTGAGATGCACTCGGGGTCGTAGGCGGCCTCGTGCACCAGATCCAGGAAGGGGTTCATGGCCTCATAGGGATAAAAGAGCAGCTTGTCGTGCTGAAGTACCTGCTCGCGGATGGAGCGGGTCATATCGATGGTGGGGTTGGGCTGCGGCTTAAACGGCGTAAAGAGCAGCTCGTTGCGCAGGTGCTCGGGAATCTTGCCCTCAATGCCAAAGACGTAGCCCAGGTCGAGCGGGATATCGCAGGTAAAGACAGAGCGGCGCGAAAGCTCGAGCGCCTTGCGGATGGTCTTGAGCGTCGCCTTCTCGAGCGACCCCGAGACCGCGAGCACCACCGGCTGCAGGCGCAAGCGTTTCTTGAGGATGCGCTTCATGTGCTGACGGTAATCCTCTTCCTCCTCGACGCCCTCGCCGTCCGGGTCGATGTCGGCGTTGCGGGTGACGCGGATGAGCGCGCGGTCGAGCGGCTTATAGGAGCCAAAGCAGCTGTCCAGGCAGGCGAGGATGACGTCCTCGAGCAAGATGTAGGAGTAGGTGCCGGTGGACGAGGGGACCTCGACCACGCGGTTCATCGAGGTGGGAATCTCGATAAGGCCCAGCAGACTCTCCTCGTCGGTGACGCCGTCCAGGCCGCAGGCCAGGTAGAGTGCGCCGTTGCGCAGGTTGGGGAAGGGGTGGCGCGGGTCAATCACCAGCGGTGAGATGACCGGCGACACGTAGGCCTGGAAGTAACGGGTTACAAAGGTGCGCTCCTCGGGCGTAAGCGAATCGATGCGGGCGCGGTGAACGCCCAGGGTGTCGAGCTTGCCCTCGATGCTCTTAAAGATGGACTCCCATCGGGTAAGGAGCCCGGGCATTTCGGCCATGACAGCATCGACCTGTTCGGAGGCGGTCATATTGCTCTTGTTGTCGACAGGCTGTTTTTTGAGCTCTGCCAGATCGGACAGGCCGCCCACGCGCACCATGAGAAACTCATCGAGGTTAGACTCGAAAATCGACACGAACTTTAGCCGCTCGAACAGCGGAACGGTCTCGTCGAAGGCTTCGTCAAGCACACGGTTGTCAAAGCGCAGCCAGCTGAGCTCTCGGTTCTGCGTGTACGAGAAGTCGCGCGGCGGCTTACGCAGCTTTGCAGCGGCTTGCTTTTTTTCGATTTTGCTCGGCATATGCATCTGTCCGTTCAGTCCCCGTGGGGGACGGTTGCCTAACACTATTCACTATTGTCTCAATTTAGTCGACCTATGGCACGGACGTATCGCGTGAACGGTATCTTTACCTACTTCTTACGCTGACAAGCCATAGAGCTGACGCCCTTCGCGTTGTGAAAAACGGTCTATATCCTCACTCAACTGGTGAGTATGTGTGAATAAGAATGATAGGTAGCTGAATATCATCGAATACAGACAGAAACACGAACAAGCGTCATTTATATACATAAAACCGTTTTAGATATGCAATTCTTAATCGAAAGATTGGAGTTGTGATTGCGAATGATTTTTAAGAAAAAAGAGCATTTACCTTAGAAAAGCTACTTTAGAACGCCGAAGTGCATTATGGGGGAATCATATTCGATATACCGTTCATCGAACTTTGTTGACCGTTCGGGGGCGAGGTGGAATTGCGGGTGATATTTGGATATAACTAGAGCTGTCAGCAAGCAGCACCCGTTACGGAAGGGTGCTGAGAGATTCGGCCGAAAGGCCCGAAAGAAAGGTAGGAGGCCATGACGAAAGGTCTGCACGTGCCTTCCGAGATCGGCAAGCTCAGGAAGGTCTGCCTGCACCGTCCCGGCGACGAGCTCCTCAACCTGCCGCCCGACGAGCTCGAGCGACTCCTGTTCGACGACGTCCCGTTCCTGGAGGTCGCGCAGCAGGAGCACGACACCTTCGCCCAGATCCTGAGGGACCAGGGCGTCGAGGTGCTCTACCTCGAGAACCTCGTCGCCGAGGTGTTCGACCAGGTCCCCGGCGCCCGCGCCGAGTTCACCGACCAGTACATCGCCGAGGCCGGCATCCGCGGCCAGCACATGCCGCAGATCGTCCGCGAGAAGCTGGACTCCATCGAGGACAACCTCGAGTTCGTCAAGAAGACCATGGCCGGCATGACCAAGGCCGAGATCGACATGCCCCTCACGGCGTCCACGACCCTCGACTCCCTGGTCAACTCCGAGTCCGAGTCCGACCTGATCATCGACCCGATGCCCAACCTCTACTTCACCCGCGACCCGTTCGCGGTCGTCGGCGAGGGCGTCAACCTCAACCGCATGTACTCGGTCACCCGCAACCGCGAGACCCTGTACGGCAAGTACGTCTTCAAGTACCACCCCGACTACAAGGACGTCTCCCTGTACTTCCGCCGCGACTGCCAGTTCCACACCGAGGGCGGCGACGTGCTGAACATCAACGAGAAGACCCTCGCCGTCGGCATCTCCCAGCGCACCCAGGCCGCGGCCATCGACGTCATGGCCCAGAACATCTTCTGGAACTCCGACTCCAAGGTCGAGCGCATCCTGGCCTTCGACATCCCGGTCTCGCGCGCCTTCATGCACCTCGACACGGTCTTCACCCAGATCGACGTCGATAAGTTCACGATCCACCCCGCCATCATGGGCACCCTGCGCGTCTACGAGCTGACCGCCGGCAAGAACCCGGGCGAGGTCAACATCCGCCTGATCGAGGACACCCTCGAGCACGTCCTGGAGGACGCCACCGGCGTCGACCAGGTCAAGCTGATCCCCTGCGGCGGCGGCGACCCGATCGCGGCCTCCCGCGAGCAGTGGAACGACGGCTCCAACACCCTGTGCGTCGAGCCCGGCAAGATCTGTGTCTACGCCCGCAACACCGTCACCAACGACGTGCTGTACAAGGAGGGCCTGGACCTTCTCGTCGTGCCCTCCGCCGAGCTCTCCCGCGGCCGCGGCGGCCCGCGCTGCATGAGCATGCCCTTCTGGCGCGAGGACCTCTAAGTCTTTCCGTTTCCGGTGCGGTCCCCCTACAACCGCACCGGTTTCGCCCGTCAAACGGGCAACACTAATACTTACGTAATTCATTTCTTCGAAAGGAAACGAACCATGGGCGTTAACCTCTCCGGCCGTAGCTTCCTCAAGCTCCTCGACCTCACCACCGAGGAGATCGAGTACCTGCTCAAGCTCTCCAAGAACTTCAAGGACATGAAGCGCGCTGGCGTTCCGCACCGTTATCTCGAGGGCAAGAACATCGTTCTGCTCTTCCAGAAGACCTCCACTCGTACCCGCTGCGCCTTCGAGGTTGGCGGCATGGATCTGGGCATGGGCGTCACCTACCTCGATCCGGGTTCGTCGCAGATGGGCAAGAAGGAGTCCATCGAGGACACCGCCCGCGTTCTCGGCCGCATGTATGACGGCATCGAGTTCCGTGGCTTCGCTCAGGACGACGTCGAGGAGCTCTCCGCTAAGGCTGGCGTTCCCGTCTGGAACGGCCTGACCACCGAGTGGCACCCCACCCAGATGCTCGCCGACATCCTGACCGTCCAGGAGAACTTCAACTACGACATCAAGGGCAAGACCCTCGTCTTCATGGGCGACTGCAAGAACAACGTCGCTCGCTCCCTCATGGTCGTCTGCTCCAAGCTCGGCATGAACTTCGTGGCCTGCGGCCCCGAGGAGTGCATGCCCGCTGACGACGTCATCGAGGCCTGCAAGCCTATCGCTGAGGCCAACGGCTGCACCATCAAGCTGACCACCGACGTCAAGGACGGCGTCACCGGTGCTGACGTTCTCTACACCGACGTGTGGGTCTCCATGGGCGAGCCCGACGAGGTCTGGGCCGAGCGCATCGCTCAGCTCACCCCGTATCGCGTTACCTCCGAGGTCATGGCTATGGCCAACCCGGGCGCCATCTTCCTGCACTGCCTGCCCAGCTTCCACGACACCAACACCACGATTGGCGCCGAGAAGTGCGAGCAGTTCGGCATCACCGAGCAGGAGGTCACCGACGAGGTCTTCGAGAGCCCCGCTTCCAAGGTCTTCGACGAGGCCGAGAACCGCATGCACACCATCAAGGCTGTCATGTACGCTACGCTCAAGTAAGAGCATCTAGCATCTCGCTCGGGGTGCATTGCTGCGCACCCCGAGCACTTTTGTCTGGTAAAAATCTCGCACTGAGCGACATGCACGGCACGGAAGAGCCGCTTCGGGCGAGATCAGTAAATGATTTATGAAGGGGGGATGAGAACTATGACTGAGACCGCTAAGAAAAAGCGCGGTATGCCTTCATCGTTCACCATTCTTCTTGCTCTGCTGGCAATCGTCGCGGTTGTTACCGTTATCGTCTCCGGTACGTCCGGTGGCGCGGTTACCGCTGCCCGCTTGAGCGATTTCTGCACCGCCCCGGTCAAGGGCTTCGCTGACGCTCTGCCCGTCTGCCTCTTCGTTATGATCCTCGGTGGCTTCCTCGGCATGATGACCGAGACCGGCGCCCTGGACAACGGCATTGCCGTTCTGGTGCAGAAGCTTAAGGGCAATGAGATTATGCTCATTCCCGTGCTGATGTTCATCTTCTCCCTCGGTGGTACCACCTATGGTATGTGCGAGGAGACCGTTCCCTTCTACGCCCTGCTCGCCGCCACCATGATGGCTGCTGGCTTCGACCCCATGGTCGGCGCTGCTACCGTCCTGCTCGGCGCTGGTTGCGGCTGCCTCGGCTCCACGGTTAACCCGTTTGCCGTCGGTGCTGCCGTTGACGCTCTGACTGGCGTTGGCATTGAGGTCAACCAGTCCATCATCATCGGCCTCGGTGCCGTCCTGTGGATTGTTACCACTGTTATGTCCATCCTCTTCGTCATGAGCTATGCCAAGAAGGTCAAGGCTGACAAGGGTTCCACCATCCTTTCGATGCAGGAGCTCAAGGACGCCGAAGAGGCTCACGGCAAGGCTGCTTCCGAGGTTCACAAGGAGGTCAAGCTCACCGGTCGTCAGAAGGGTGTTCTGATCGCCTTTGCCTTCACCTTCGTCGTCATGATCGTCGGCTTCATCCCGCTGGCCGACCTCAACGAGGGCGTCGCCAACTTCTTCGATGCTGGCGCTGTCTATGACGCCGACGGTAACGCCATCGTCCAGGGCTGGTCTGCCCTGATCACCGGCCTGCCCATTGGCCAGTGGTACTTCGACGAGGCTTCCACCTGGTTCTTCCTCATGGCTATCCTGATCGGTATCATCGGTGGCCTCTCCGAGAAGCAGATCGTCAACACCTTCATCACCGGCGCTGCCGACATGATGTCCGTTGTCCTCGTCATTGCCCTCGCCCGTGGTATCTCCGTCCTCATGGCTAGCACCGGCCTCGACGTCTACGTCCTCGACGCTGCCGCCAATGCTCTGGCTGGCCTGTCCGGCGTGATCTTCGCTCCCATGAGCTTCCTGGTCTACTTCGGCCTGTCCTTCCTGATCCCCTCGACCTCCGGTATGGCTACTGTCTCCATGCCCATCATGGGACCGCTGGCTGTTAAGCTCGGCTTCTCGCCCGAGGTCATGGTCATGATCTTCTCCGCCGCCATCGGTGTCGTGAACCTGTTCACCCCGACCTCTGGCGCCATCATGGGCGGTCTTGCCTTGGCCAAGATCGAGTGGACGACCTGGCTCAAGTTTGCGCTTAAGCTCATCGTCGCTCTCTCCGTCGTCTGCGCCGTCATCCTGACCGTCGCTTGCGTGATGCTCTAAGTACCCCTTGGGTACCCCACGGAAACCATGACGATCCTGTAAAGGATCACCTGGTCATCGTCTGTCCGGTGGGGTAACCCCACCGGTAGACTCCTACCTTTAGCCCCCTCCCGTTCCGTGCGCGGGAGGGGGCGCTCTTGTGTTCCGGCGTTTTGCCAAACGCCGGAACCCCTCGACGCTGCAAGCCCGCCAGAGCGGCAATCTGACGTTCAATCGTCGGGCATGGCCAAAAGGCCTATGCCCCCCTCTTTCACGTCACCTTGCTCGCTCTGGTGGGCTTTCGCTGACTTATGCTCAACCTGCGGCGCTGCCATTGTTGGCGCAGGGGGCGGCTTGCTCGCTCTGGTGCCTGTTCGCTGTCCGTTCTCTGCCCGCGACGTTTCTGCTGTTGGTGCAAAGGGGTCAGGTTACTTTGCGCCAAAAGGGGAAGTTGCGGTGGAATAGTTCCCGTTTGGCCGTCTTGAGGGGTTAAACAGGAGCTATTTCACCGCAACTTATCGATGGCGTGTTTGGTTGGTGCCTGTTGATGGCCTGGGCATCGGGGAGGGCAGGCTCCGTTATAATCGCGTAGGAACTTAATTTACGAAACGGGACGGGAGCCATACATGCGCCAGGGTTTCGACAACGCGAAGTATATCGAGCTGCAGGCTGCTCACATTAAGGAGCGCATCTCGCAGTTTGGTGGCAAGCTCTATTTGGAGTTTGGCGGTAAGCTGTTCGATGACTATCATGCGAGCCGAGTGCTGCCGGGTTTTGAACCGGACAGCAAGTTCCGCATGCTCAAGAGCATCGCCGACGATGTCGAGGTTATCATCGCGATCAACGCGAACCACATCGAGAAAAACAAGGCTCGTGGTGACCTTGGCATTACCTATGACGAGGATGTGCTGCGCCTGGTTGACCTGTTCCGCGGCAACGGCTTTGCCGTCGCGGCTGTGGTTATCACCCAGTACGCCGGCCAGCCTGCTGCCGATGTGTTCCGCAACCGCTTGAACGCGCTCGGTATTCCCGCCAAGCTGCACTATCCCATCGAGGGGTATCCGCACGATGTCGATCTGATCGTGTCCGACGATGGCTACGGCAAGAACGAGTTTGTCGAGACCACGCGTCCGCTCGTTGTCGTGACGGCACCCGGCCCCGGCTCGGGCAAGCTCGCCACTTGCCTCTCGCAGCTGTATCACGAGCATAAGCACGGTACCGCCGCCGGCTATGCCAAGTTTGAGACCTTCCCGGTCTGGAATCTTCCTCTGACGCATCCGGTCAATATTGCCTACGAGGCCGCCACGGCTGACCTCGACGACGCCAATATCATCGATTCGTTCCACCTTGAGGCCTACAACAAGACCACGGTCAACTACAACCGCGACGTCGAGGCCTTCCCGGTAGTCCGTGCCCTGATGGAAAAGATCCTGGGCAAGAGCCCCTACCAGAGCCCTACGGACATGGGCGTCAATATGGTCGGCTTTGCCATCACCGATGACGATGCCTGCCGCGACGCTTCCAAGATGGAGATCGTCCGCCGCTACTTTACCGCGGTCGAAAATGTGCGCCGTACCGGCGTGGGCGATGAGCAAGTTGACCGTCTCAAGATTATTATGAAGAAAGCCGGCATCGATAAGAACTACTCACCGGCGCGCTCGGCGGCCCTCACCAGGGAGCAGCTGACGGGTGGTCCCGTGGGTGCCATGGTCATGCCCGATGGCTCCGTGGTGACCGGTAAGACCTCCACGCGCCTGGGCGCCGCAAGTTCGCTCATTATGAACGCCCTCAAGCATGTCTCGGGCGTCGACCTTGAGCTCGAGGTCATTAGCGATGAGGCGATCGAGCCCATCAGCAAGCTCAAGACGCATTTCCTGGGAAGTAAAAACCCGCGCCTCCACACCGACGAGACGCTTATGGCGCTGTCGATCACCTCGGCCACGAGTGAGACGGCCGCTCGCGTCCTTTTGGGCCTGGAGCAGTTGCGCGGTTGCGATGCCTTCTTTAGCGTGATCATCTCGCCGACGGACGAGACGGTACTGCGCAAACTGGGTATCAACGTGTGCTGCGAGCCCAAGTTTGAGCGCCGCGGTTTCTTCCATCGCTAAGTTTGAAGCACCGCGGTAATTGCATTGCATTTTGGCCGTATCGGGTTAGCGCCCGGTACGGCTTTTTGATCAATAAAGAGCCTATTTCGGCGAAAAATAGCCGTTTACCTGCCTAGAAACAATTTGAGCGGTATACAATAACCATAACTGTTTCATCCTTAGCGGGATGCCGCATGATGGATATTACCTGACATCGTGAGGTGTGTCGGTCGCGCACGGCGCGTTAGATGCTCGTGCTCGGTTTGAGGAGGCTGCTATGGCGGGCAAGGGTCGTGCGAGTGTCAACGATATGAAGCGTGTCGAGGTGCAGGTGCTGATGGAGATCGCTCAGCAATCCGAAGACAACGGCGGATTTTATGGCTTTTCGCGCAAGACGCTTGCCGAGCGTGTGGGGGTGTCTCCGTATCGCGCCCGCGCGGCAATTGAGCGCTTGGAATCCGAAGACATCATTGAGGTCGTCTCGCGCTACAGCGACGACGGCGGCCAGCTCGCAAATGGTATTTGTCTCACGGAGCGTGGCGAGTGGTATCTAGAGGGCGTCCGTGCCGGTATGCTCGTGCAGGACTTAATCAAGGACGAACTCGCCGATCGATAACAGCATGCATTCATAGCGGAAACGACGCCGCCTGGGCAACCGGGCGGCGTTTTGTTTCGAGATGGAGAAATGCGATTGCACGTAAGAAAAATTGCGTGCGGCGCGCGTCGCGAGTATTACAATGAAGACCCGTAAGATGTGTATGGACAACTTCTACGGGAAGCGCAGGTAACTCAATATGACTAAGCATGTGTTCGTGACCGGCGGCGTGGTTTCGTCTCTGGGCAAGGGTATTACCGCGGCCTCGCTGGGCCGTCTGCTCAAGTCGCGCGGCTACAAGGTAACGATGCAAAAGGCTGACCCGTATCTGAACGTCGACCCCGGCACCATGAGCCCGTTCCAGCATGGCGAGGTCTTTGTGACCGAGGACGGCTACGAGTCCGATCTGGACCTGGGCCACTACGAACGCTTTATTGACGAGAACCTGACCCGTGATTCCAACTTTACGACTGGTGCCATCTATAAGAGCCTGATCGCCCGTGAACGTCGCGGTGACTTTTTGGGCGGCACCGTGCAGGTGATTCCGCACGTCACGAACGCCATTAAGGATAAGTTCCGTCGTATTGAGGAGCAGACCGGCTCCGATGTGGTCATCACTGAGTTGGGCGGCACCATCGGCGACATTGAGTCGCAGCCGTTTGTCGAGGCCATTCGCCAGTACCGCAAGGAGGCCGGCCCCGAGAACGTCTGCTACATCCACGTGTCGCTCGTTCCCTATATCGCCGCCGCCCACGAGGTCAAGACCAAGCCGACGCAACACTCCGTCAAGGAGCTCCGCAGCTTTGGTATCCAGCCCGATATTATCGTTCTGCGTTCCGACCACCATATCGACGATGCCATCCGCGGCAAGATCGCAAGCTTCTGCGACGTCGACACCGACTGTGTCTTTACCAACGAGGACTGCGCGAGCATCTACGATGTTCCGCAGCTACTCGCCGAGCAGGACTTTGACCTGCGCATTTGCGAGCGTCTGGGTCTCGATCCGCGTGAGCGCGACATGAGTGAGTGGAACGAGTTCCTGCGCAAACAGAATCACGCCAACCATCACGCCGACAAGGTGAAGATCGCCGTCGTGGGTAAGTACACGCAGCTGCCCGATGCGTACCTGTCGGTTATCGAGGCCCTGCACCATGCGGGCGTCTTCTACGATCGCCATGTGGACGTCCAGCTAGTCGACGGCGAGAGCCTCGACGAGCAGAATGTCTCCGAGGTTCTGGGCGACGCCTCGGGCATCCTGGTCCCCGGCGGCTTTGGCAAGCGCGCCCTGGAGGGCAAGATCCTCGCGGCCGAGTTTGCCCGTGAGCACAAGATTCCGTATCTGGGCATTTGCCTGGGTATGCAGGTCGCCGTGTGCGAGTTCGCCCGCAATGTCGTTGGCCTTGCTGGTGCCAGCTCCTCCGAGTTTGATCCGGACGGTCCGTATAGCGTCATCGATCTGATGAGCTCGCAGGAGGACGTGACCGAGAAGGGCGGCACCATGCGCCTGGGCGCCTATCCGTGCAAGCTCGCCGCCGATACTCTTGCTCGTGAGGCATATGGCGAGGAACTCGTCTACGAGCGTCACCGTCACCGCTTTGAGTTCAACAACGCCTTCCGCGACCAGCTCGAGGACGCCGGTTTGGTTATCTCGGGTTTGTCGCCCGACGAGCGCCTGGTCGAGATGGTCGAGCTGCCGCGCGACGTTCATCCGTGGTATGTGGCAACCCAGGCTCACCCCGAGTTCAAGAGCCGCCCGACCAACCCGCAGCCGCTGTTCCGCGAGTTCGTGCGCGCTTCGATCGGCCAGCACGAGGGTGTCGACCGTCTGCAGGTGACGCCCATGAACCTCGCTACGGACTAAGGGTGCCGGCGAATAAGGAACATACCGAAGCTACTCCCTCGTCGCTCGCCGTGGCGGCGGGGGAGTATCTCGATTACCTCGCGGTCGAGCGGGGCTTGGCGCGCAACACGATTGTGGCCTATCGTCGTGACCTGACGACGTACTGCGCCTATCTGGAGCGGGCGGGTATTGTGTCTTTTGAAGAGGTGACCCGTCAGGTCGTGGAGGGCTTTGTTGCCGATCGCCGCGGCGGAGGCTATTCCGACGCCTCGGTGGAGCGCGCGCTTGCTGCCGTGAAGGGCCTGCATGCCTTTTTGGTGCGCGATGGGGCCGTGGCCCAAAACCCGACGGCGGCGTTGCGCCTGCCTAAAAAGGCTGAGCGTTTGCCGGAGTATCTATCGGTGGAGGATGTCTCGGCGCTGCTCGATCAAGACTTTCCCGAGGGCGAGATGGGACTGCGCGACCATGCCATCTTGGAAGTGCTCTACGGATGCGGTTTGCGTGTGAGTGAGCTGGTTGGGCTCGATGTGGGCGATATCCATATTGACGATGGCTTTGTACTCGTTCGCGGTAAGGGCTCAAAGGAACGCCTGTCCCCACTGGTGGGAAGCGCGGCGCGAGCTCTGACGCTCTATGTAACTGAGGGACGTTCTCGCTTGGCGGCCCATGCCCGCGGAACCGAGACCTCGGCGGTCTTTTTAAATAAGAACGGACGTCGCCTGTCGCGCCAGGCCGTGCATGCGATATGCGAGCGGTATGGGCGTCAGGTGGGGCTGGTGGGGCTCCATCCCCATACCTTGCGCCACTCCTTTGCCACCCACATGCTCGCGGGCGGTGCCGACCTGCGTGTGCTGCAGGAGATTTTGGGCCATGCCGATATTTCGACCACCCAGGTCTACACGCATGTCGACCGAACGCAACTGACCGAGGTCTATCTGGCGGCGCATCCGCTAGCACATCGCTAGCACCTCGCTGACCTGCATATTTATAAATACTAAAGGGGACGGGCCCCAGATTGCCGAGACGCACTTTTGCGCGCATGGGCAATCTGGGGCTCGTCCCATTTTTCGCTAGACACCGACGCGGCGGTGGGCCGTGTGTACCGTGGGTGGGGGAGTTTGGGGGCGATGTGAACGGCGTGTAAAGGGACGTAAAAATCGCCTCAAGGTCAACTTGAAGGTTGAGGTTCGCGGGCGTGGTTCTACAGGTGGCATCCCGCCTTTGCTGCAAACACAACATATTGTGTTTTCGAACATATGCTCGAGGGTGTTTTACAACATATTGGGGGTGGAATAGTGGGGAGGGGTGGGGGAAGGGGTGGGAAAAGGTGTTGAAAAATGGGGCGGTTCCCCATATTATTGATGACGTCGACAGGCGGTGTGGTTCCCCGCGTACGTGCCATCTGAGTAACCGAGGGGAGGGCGCACATGGGAATGACTGGTGCATACGAGCGCAATCTCGATGCAAAAGGTCGTCTGTCCCTGCCTGCACCCCTTCGCGAGGAGCTTGGAGAGCACGTTCGCGTGTTCAAAGCCCTGGATGTCGATGCTCTGTACGTGTTCTCTGCCGAGGCCTTCGATAAGTGGGTCGAAGGACTCTTCGCGGGTCGTGAGGGCCACGAGGGTTTTAACCCGCGTGACATTAACGACCAGAAGCTCATGAGGGCGATCAACAAGCGCACCACGTCGATGGATGTGGACAGCGCCGGTCGTATCGGTCTTTCCGAGTCTCTCCGCAAGCAGGCGAACCTCGACCGCGAGGTCACGGTTGTGGGCAACTACGACCACCTTGAGGTTTGGGATCGCGCCGCGGCCGATGAGGACGATGACGATGAGGCCCTGCTGGACCTCTTCTTCTCGTAAGGGCAAGGCACGGGTAACGGATGGAGCGTGGGATCTTGACACAAGAATATCGGCATGAACCTGTCATGCTCGGCGAAGTGCTTGAGTCGCTGCGGCTAAAGAGCGGCTCCGTTGTCTGCGATTGCACCCTTGGCGGTGCCGGCCATTCGGTAAAGATGGCCGCGCAGGTGGGGGAGACGGGCCTTTTGCTCGGCGTCGACCAGGACGACATGGCCCTCGAGGCCGCTGGCGCCCGTCTGGACCGCGAGGTTCCCGGCGTTCCGCACCAGCTGCTGAAGGGCAACTTCGGCGACTTGGACGAGCTGCTTTGCTCGGCCGAGGTGCCCGGGGTCGATGGCTTCCTGTTCGATTTGGGCGTTTCGTCGCCGCAACTCGATATCCCTGGCAGGGGCTTTTCGTATAACGAGGACGCCCCATTGGACATGCGGATGGATCCGGGTAATAACACCTTAAACGCAGCTGAGGTCATCAACACCTATAACGAACACGACCTCGCCCGGATTCTACGCGTCTACGGCGAAGAGAAGTTCGCCTCGCAGATCGCGCGCGAGATCGTGCGCCGCCGCGAGCAAGAACCGATCGAAACCACCGGCCAATTTGTCGAGATCATCAAGGCGGGTATCCCGGCTGCCGCTCGTCGGCATGGCGGACACCCGGCCAAGAAAAGTTTCCAGGCCATTCGCATCGAGGTCAATCACGAGCTCGATGTGCTCGAACGAGGGCTTGATGCCGCCACCAGGTGGCTCAACCCGGGCGGACGTATCTGCGTCATCTCGTATCACTCGCTCGAGGACCGTATCGTAAAGAACCACTTTAAGGAGATGAGCCAAGGGTGCACGTGTCCGCCGGAGATTCCGGTGTGCGTGTGCGGCAACGTGCCGATACTCAAGGTCATCACCCGCAAACCCTTGGTTGCCCAGCCTGATGAGGTTGAGCGCAACCCTCGGGCGAGATCAGCCAAAATCCGCGTGGCGCAGCGTCTGTAGGCACGACCGCGCGATATTGGACCTCCCGCTCGCACCATAAACGAAGCTTAAACACACTACCAACGTACTCGGGATGGGAGGCGGCATATCATGGGCTACAACACTTCAAGCGCAGCACTCGCCTATGATATGAACGCCATGCCCGCCTATCGTGAGACGCCGCAGGCCCCCGTTGCTCCCCGTGAGCAGCGCACGCCGCGCTTTGATGTCTACACGGGCGCGGGCCGTCAGGCAAACCAGGCGGTAAGCCCGGTTTTCATGAGCGTTCTTAAAACGTTTTGCATCATTGCGGCCATCTTCATGACGATTGGCGTCGCCCGCGTGGCGCTCGCCGGCGTTACGGCCCAGGTGCTCAACAGCAACGCCGAGCTTACCAACACGCTCGAAAAGGCGACCGATGAGAGCTCCGACCTGGAGGTCATGCATTCGGTCTATGGCGCCGACACGCGCATTCGCGACCTTGCGGGCGCTTACGGCATGGTGGAGCCCAGCGAGAGCGTTACACTTGACTTTTCGCAGGATGCAGCCGCGGGCGCCAACGCGACCGCGACCGCTCAGTAGCAAGACGGTAGCTGAGTATGACAAATGACTATCGCCGCGGTTCCGATGGGGGCCGCGGTTCTGGACGTCCCTCGTCGCGGGGGCGTTCTGGTTATCAAGGAACGGGTCGGCAATCTTACAACGCCGGGCAGTCCCGTGGCAACGACCCGGCGTCGCGACTTTGCGGCTCGGGCGGCCCCCAAGTGCATAACACCAGGTCGCGCAAGAGTTCGTCGACCGAATGGCTCACAGGCACGCCTCTGCCTCGCCGCAAAGCCGTCATGGGCTTCATTGGGCTTGGCTTGGGCTTGGGCGTCTTTCGCCTTGCCGACTATCAAATTGTCGAAGCCGATAAACTGCGCGAGCGTGCCGATGCGCGCCGACTGCTTGCGCAGACCCTCTATGCCAAACGCGGTACCATCTACGACCGCAACGGTAACGTGCTGGCGTCGTCGGTCGAATGTCGCAACATCGCCGTGAACCCGCAGCTTGTCGAGGACGTTGACAAGACGGTGTCGGCGCTGGTCAAGGCAACTGGAATCGATAAAAAGACCTGCCGCAAGCTCGTTGAGTCCGATGGAACCTGGGTGTATATCAAGCGCCAGGTGGACGAAGACGACGCTGCGGCGCTGGAGAAGAAGAACCTGCCCGGCGTGCTTTTTGAGCAGGCCATGAAGCGCGTATATCCATACGGCAATCTGGCATCGCAGGTGCTGGGTGTAGTGAATGTAGACAACGACGGCTTGACGGGTCTCGAAAAGCAATACAACAAGCTTCTGACCGGCACGAACGGTTCTCTCGTACGCGAGCGCGCGAGGGACGGCAGCTATATCGCGGGCGGTGCCTATAAAAAGGTGGCTGCGGTCGACGGCGTTGATATCGTGACGACGCTCGACGTCAATATCCAGCGTGCGGCCGAGGATGCCCTGGCAGAGGCTGTCGAGAAGACAAAGGCCAAGAACGGCTCGGCGCTGGTCACCGATCCTACGACAGGCGAGATCTTGGCAGCCTGCTCGTATCCGACCTACGACCAGACCAATTTGGAAAACGCCAAGACCGAGGATATGAACCTGCGCCTGGTCACCGACGCCTACGAGCCCGGCTCGGTCTTTAAGACGCTCGTGGCGGGCGCCGGCTTCGACTTGGGTGTCGTGCGGTCGAGTACGTCGTTTGAGGTGCCGGCGAGCATCAAGGTGGGCGACGATACCGTCACCGATGCCGACAAGCGCGACTATGCCATGACCATGGATGTGCGCGAGATGATGCGCCGTTCGTCCAACGTAGGCTTTGTCCTGGTGGGGCGCAAGATCGGTGCCGACGACTTTGCCGCCTATGTGGACAAGTGGGGCATCGGTCACAGCTCTGGTGTCGATTTTCCGGGCGAGAGCCTGGGCATCGTCAAGGAGCGTGACCAGTATGACGGCGCCACGCTGGGCTCGATGAGCTTTGGACAGGCGCTGTCTGTCTCGCCGATTGAGATCGCACGTGCCGTGGGCGGCATCGCCAACGGCGGCGTGATGATGACCCCGCACTTCTATAAGTCCAGCAAAGGTGACGAGAAGGACTGGGGCGAAGGCGAGCGCGCGATTTCGGAGGATGCCGCATCCCAGGTGACATCGTGCATGCAGACGGTCGTGTCGGAGGGAACGGGCGTTGGCGGCGCGGTTGACGGCTATGACGTGGCGGGTAAGACCGGTACGGCCGAACGTGCCGACGAGAACGGCGGCTACCTCAAGGAGAACTACATGTCGTCCTTTATGGGCTTTGCACCGGCACAATCGCCCAAGGTGCTGTGCTATATCACGCTCGACGGAACGCCGAGCGGCTCAGATGCCGCTGCGGTTCCGTTCCAGTTCATTATGGCCAACGCGCTCGACGTGCTGGGTATCCCGCACACGAAGTAGGGGGTTACAATCTTTGGGGCGTGGTTTGTTGTCCCATATGAGGGGTGTTCACATGCCCTGCACCACGCATACGCGGCGCTGGGATACAATACGCCGATAGCATTATTAGGTTTACAGGGGAGCTGCAATGATAGAGATCGCCGTCAACAACCTCGCGGCCGCAACAGGGGCCCGAACCGTGACGGGAGAAGCCGATCGGGTATGCCGCGGGTGCGTTATCGACTCGCGCCAGGTCGAGGAAGGGACGATTTTCGTCGCCTTTCCCGGTGAAAACGTCGACGGCAATGATTTTGCTTCCCGTGCCGTCCAGTCGGGTGCCGGCGCCGTCGTGATGACGCGTGAGCCCGAGGCCGAGCTGGTCTCGCTGGCGCAGGACAAGGGCTGTGCCATCTTGCTGACCGATGATCCCGAGGAGTTTCTGCTGCGTTTGGCGCATGCGTATCGCCTGGAGCTTGGCTGCCTGGTCGTTGGCATTACCGGTTCCATCGGCAAGACGACGACCAAGGACGTGCTCGCCGCTGTGCTCGCCAAGCGCTATCGTGTCTGGGCCACCAAGGGCAATTTCAATAACCTGATCGGCATGCCGCTCACGGTGCTTTCCGCTCCGGCCGATACCGAGGTCCTGGTGCTCGAGATGGGCATGAACCATTTCCACGAGATCGAGCGCCTGTCTCAGTCTGCCAATCCCAACCTTGCCATCGTGAGCAAGATCGGCACCTCTCATATCGGCATTTTGGGCAGCCGCGAGAACATCGCCCGCGCTAAGGCCGAGATCGTTCAGGGCATGTGCGCCGCTGGCGACTATTTGCCGCTGCTGGTTTTGGGCGGTGAGGACGACTTTACGCCGTTCATTCGCGACACGTTCGCCCAACCTGCTGGTATCGACGTGATGCTGGCCGGCGTCTCGGACGATGATGAGGTCCGTGCCCGCGACGTTCGCGTTGATGACGAAGGCCGTCCGGTCTTTACGCTCGATTTTGGCCAGGGTGAGACGATCGATACCATGCTTGCCATCCCCGGCGTGCAGTCCGTTCCTAATGCCGTTAAGGCCGCCGCGGTTGCCTATCGCCTGGGCGTGACGCCCGAGCAGATCGATGCTGCCTTTAGGGGTCTTACGATCACCGGGCACCGCCAGGAGATCAAGCGCGCCAAGAGTGGTGCACGCATCATCGACGATTCCTATAACGCCAGCGCCGAATCGATGGCAGCCGGTCTCGATCTGCTGTGCTCGCTTTCGTGCACGGGGTCTCGCATGGCGATCCTGGGCGAGATGGGCGAGATGGGCGATGAGGCTCCTCGCATGCATGAGCTCGTGGGCGCCTATGCCGCCGCCAAGAAGCTCGACATGCTGGCGTGCGTGGGCGGTGAGCTGGCCCAGCTTATGGCCGATGCCGCACGCATGATGGGCATGGACGAGGACCGCATCCAGGTGTTCTCCGATTATCAGCAGGTGCTCGACCGCATGGGCGGCGCGCTTGAAAAACATGATGTTGTGCTGGTCAAGGGTTCCCGCTTTGTTGAGCTCGACCGCTTTGTGGAAGGTGTGTGCTAGCCCATGTTCGGCAATCCCTCGTATCCAACGTATCAGGCTTTTTTGGGGCTTGGCATCGCCGCCGCCATTGCGCTGCTGCTCATGCCGTGGTGGATCAAGCTGCTCAAGGTCGAGGGTATCGGCCAGCAGGTTCGTGCCGACGGCCCCAAGCGTCATTTGGTTAAGCAGGGAACGCCCACCATGGGTGGCGTTGTCATCCTCGTCGCGATCTCGCTGACCTGCCTGCTGATGGGCAAGCTCACCACCGAGCTCGTGCTCGTGCTGCTCGCCACGCTGGCGACCGGCGTGCTGGGTCTGATCGACGACCTGACCTCCGTTACGCATGGGCGCTCGCTCGGTCTGACGCCTCATGCCAAAATGATCGGCCTTACCATCATCTGCGTTACCTTTACGGTACTTGCCGTCAACTGGTGCGGCGTCGCCCCCGAGATTCGTTTTCCCGGTGGGTTGACGATCGACCTTGGCGTGCTTTCGACCACCATCTGCGGCCTTTCGTTCCCGTGGCTCTACATTGTCTTTTGCTGGCTGATGATCGCCGGTCTTTCTAATGCCGTGAACCTGACCGATGGCCTTGACGGTCTTGCTGGCGGCACCTCCATGATCGCCATGCTCGCCATGGCTGCGATGGCGTTTTTGCACGGAGACGTGAACCTGTCCATCTTCTGCACCGCGTGTGCCGGTGCCTGCTTGGGCTTTCTGTGGTTCAACTGCTATCCGGCGAGCATCTTTATGGGCGATACCGGCTCGCTTGCCCTGGGCGCCGCGTTTGCCTGCACGTCCATCATGACCAACACCGAGGTCGTCTCCCTCATCATCGGCGGCCTGTTTATCGTTGAGACCCTTTCGGTCATGATTCAGGTTGTCTACTTCCACTTTACGCACAAGCGCGTCTTCCTTATGGCGCCCATCCATCATCATTTCGAAAAGAAGGGCTGGGCCGAGATCAAGGTCGTCATCCGTTTTTGGATTATCGCTGCGGCCTTTGGTGCCGTTGGCCTTGCCTTGTTCTTCCAGTTGGGATAGTGGTCTTTCATGCCTCTTGCTGATGTCTTTAGCCTGCTCGTTTTGGGTCAGGGCAAATCCGGTCTCGATGTCGCCCGCTGGGCGCTGGCACATCCCGAGCGCGTAAGTGCCGTTACCGTGTATGGCGGCGGCACCTCTGAGCCCAATGACGCCACGCGTGCGCTCGAGGCTGCTGGTGCGTCGTTTGTCTATGGGACCGAACAGGTCGAGGGCGCCTATGACGTATGCGTGACGTGCCCGGGCATCTCGGAGTTCTCGGGCTTCTTTAAGGCCGGGCGCGAGCATGCCGCCCAGATTATGGGTGAGCCCGAGTTTGCCTATCGCCTGTCGCCCGATAACTGGATCGCCATCACGGGCACCAACGGCAAAACGACCACCACGTCGCTGACTGATTATCTGCTCAAGGCTGCCGGCGAGGCCAGTGTAGCTGTCGGCAACATCGGCGAGCCGCCGGTCAACGAGATTGACGGCCGAGCCCACAACGAGTGGTTTGTGGCTGAGCTCTCGAGCTATCAGATTGCTACGACCACCGAGCTCCACCCTCGCGTGGCGGTGCTGCTCAACATCACTCCCGACCACCTGGGCTGGCACAAGAGCCATAAGAACTATGCGCTTGCCAAGATCAAACTGTTTGACAATATGGTCGATGACGATCTGGTGGTTGTCGACGTTGAGGATGCCGGCATCCATGAGTTCGATGAGTACATCTACACGCCGGGTCGTCGCATCTGCAAGGTTGCCTTTGACGAGCCAGAGGGTGAGGATGTCGCCTTTGTGCGCGATGGCAAGATGATCGTGCGCCTGAAGGGCGTCGAGACCCCGCTCATCGCTACATCCGAGCTCAAGATCTCGGGCCATCATAATGTTATCAATGCCCTGTGCGCTGCCACGGCTGTCCTGGCCGTCGGTGCCAATCCCGAGGGCATTTGCCGCGGTCTGGCCTCGTTCCAGCCGCTCGAGCACCGCGTGGAGCCGTGCGGCGAGATTGACGGAGTGCGCTACGTCAACGATTCCAAGGCGACCAACACCGACGCGGTCGAGAAGGCACTGACGGCATTTCCCGATGACAACGTGATCTTGCTGCTCGGCGGCCACGATAAGGGTACGCCGCTTGCGGACTTTGCCCGCGTCGTTATGGACAACGTGCGCTCGGTCGTTTGCTTTGGCGATGCGCGCGAGCGCTTTACCGCCGCTATGGACGAGGCCGATGTCGATGGTGACGTGGATATCGCCCAGGCCGATGATCTGCGCGATGCCGTTGACGTTGCCCGCTCGCTCTCGAGCCGCGGCGACGTAATCCTGCTTTCGCCCGCTTGCTCTTCGTTCGACGAGTTCTCGGGCTACGAGGAGCGCGGTCGCGTGTTTAAGGACTACGTGGCCCAGCTTGCCGCAGCAGCGAAATCGCAAACGGAATAGGGGTTGCCGGTGAGAGAGGAGAGCCCCCGAAGTGATATGAGGAGGCCCGACTCGGACCGTGCTTCCTCGCTGCGTAGCACGCCGCGTTCCGGACGCGGCGGGCAGACGTTCAGTGAGCGCTATATTGCCGGCGTCCCCGCCCGCATCATGCGCCCCCGTCTGATATTTATGGCCTGCCTGTTTACTTTGGTGTGCTTTGGTCTGCTGATGGTGTACTCGGCATCTTCGGTCGAGGCGCTGCACGAGAATGGTTCGGCGACGTTTTTCCTGTTTCGACAGGCCGCGTTTGCCGGAGTTGGCGTGCTGGCTATGGTTGCCATCGTGCGCGTCTTGCCGGACAGTTGGTTTGGGGAAGACGTGCTCAGGATCTTCCTCATGGGCATGATAGGGCTACTGGTTCTGGTGTTCTTTATGGGTAGCGGCAGTCGTGGCGCCACGCGCTGGCTCAACATCGCCGGTATTCAGTTCCAGCCGTCTGAGTTTTTAAAGCCGTTCGCCATCGCGTATTCGGCAATCATGCTCGACCGTATCTTTTCGCCCGGCGGCAACATCAACGAATTCCTTCGCAAGATGGGCATCTACCTGGGTATTTCGCTCTTTCTGATCTTTATCCAGCCCGATTTCGGTACTGTCCTGATCATCCTGTTGACCCTCATGTGCATGGCGTTGTTTGCGGGTCTCGACCCGAGATTTATCATCGGCGTGCTAATCTTCGGCATTCTCGTGATCGTGATTGCACTTGTCGCAGAGCCGTACCGTATGGTGCGTATTCAGGTTGCCTTGAACCCTTGGGCTGACGAGTATGGTGACGGCTATCAGGCCACGCTTGCCATCATGGCCTTTGCCTCGGGCGGTCTGTTCGGCCGTGGCATCGGCAACTCAACCATGAAGTACTCGTATCTGCCCGAGGCGCACAATGACTACATCCTGGCCATCATTGGCGAGGAAGTCGGCTTTGTCGGAACCGTGCTGTTCTTCTTGGTGTTTGCGATGCTGATCTACTCGGCGTTTCGCATTGCCGAGCAGGCGACCGATCGTCGGGGCGCGCTCATGGCGTCTGGCTCTGCGGTCATTCTCGCGGTACAGTTTTTGATCAATGCGCTGGGCATCCTCAACGTGTTTCCCATGACGGGCAAACCGTTGCCGTTTATTAGCTATGGCGGTTCGTCGATTATCGTGTCGCTCATGCTTGCCGGGTTGATCCTGCGCGTTTCGTACGAGAGCGCCCGTCGCGATGAGTACGACCGTCGCCGCGAGAGCTTTGCCGTTATGGATGAGAGTACCGCCGGCGTGCCCCACGTGCGCGGTGAGCGATCTTCGCGTAACGGTTTTACCGTCCTGGATGGCTCTGCGACCGAGCCGGCAGCCCGTCCGCGTCAGCGAACGGCGCCGCAAGGTCGTCCGCAGCGCCCAACTCCTCGCAATGCGGGCGGCGGATATAATCGAATCGATTTGAACTCGGACCCGTCGGCGCGTCTACGCACCGACGACCAGGGACCGCGTGTACGAAGGGACTACCATGACCGATAAGATGACCGTTGCTATTGCAGCCGGCGGCACGGCGGGACACATCAACCCCGCGCTCGCCTTGGCCGAAGAGCTGCGTGATCGTGGCCACCACGTTGTGTTCGTGGGCCAGTCACGCAAGCTCGAGGGTCGTCTGGTCCCCGAGGCTGGGTTTGATTTTGTGCCCATTACGGTCACGGGCTTCGACCGCTCCCGTCCTTGGACGGCGCTGACCTCCCTGTGGCGTGTCAACAAGGCCAAGCGTGCGCTCGCCAGTCATTTCTCAAAGGTCGGCAAGCCCGATGCCGCCATCGGTTTTGGTGCCTATGTCGAGGTTCCGCTGCTGGGGTGGTGCAAGGGCGCGGGCGTTCCGTATCTGCTGCATGAGCAGAACTCTGTTCCGGGCCTGGCCAACAAGATGATGAACTCCCACGCCGCCCGCGTGTGCATCTCGGTGCCGGCAGCGCGCGCGGTCTTTGAGCGCGAAGGTGACCCTGACCACGTGCTCATGACCGGCAACCCCGTACGTCGCTCGGTAATCGAGGGCGATCGCGCTCGCGGCCGCAAGACGCTTGGTGTGCCCGAGGACGCTACGCTGCTGCTCGTCTTTGGCGGTTCACTTGGCGCCCAGCACCTCAACGAGCGCGTGGTTTCGCTCAAAAACGAGCTGCTTTCGCGCAAGAACCTCTATGTGTTGCATTCGACGGGTGCCGATGGCTTTGAGGAGACCGAGCGCACTTTGGCGCTGACGCCCGAGGAGGCGAAGCGTTACCGCGTCCAGCCTTACATCGACAACATGGGCGATATGCTGGCTGCTGCCGATTTGGTGCTCTCGCGTTCGGGCGCATCGAGCGTGGCCGAGATCGCTGCGCTTGCCGTGCCCTCGGTGCTCGTGCCGTATCCGCATGCGACGGCCGACCACCAAACCACCAATGCCCGTTATCTGGTCGACGCCGGGGCCGGCGTGCTCTGCGCCGATGCCGATATCGACGGTTCTGCCTTTGCCGATGAGCTGCTGCACCTGGTCGATGACGCGGCGGCGCGCGACGCCATGCGTCAGGCGGCACGTGGTCTGGCTCAGGATAGGGCCGCCGCTCTTCTGGCGGATGCGGTAGAGGGTTTACGTTAGTTAGACGGGATATCGTCGGTCGCCCTCGCGCTGATGCGGTAGGTGCGGTACAGTTAACGGGTTACAGGCAGTGTTTACGCAAGGAGTACACGAGCACATGGCTGATTCCCAGACTGCAACCTCCGCGCCCGAGTTTAAGAGCGCCCACTTTATCGGTATCGGCGGCGCCGGCATGAGCGGCATCGCCCTCGTTCTGCACGAGCGCGGTTATGCCGTTACCGGCTCCGACCTTAAGACGTCACGTTATATCCGCCAGCTTACCCGCGCTGGTGTGAAGGTGCATGTGGGCCATGAGGCCGCCACGATCGACGAGGTCAAGCCCGACGTGGTTGTTGTCTCCACCGCTATTCCGGAGTCCAACCCTGAACTCGTGCGCGCTCGCGAGCTTGGTATTCCCGTGTGGCCCCGTGCCAAGATGCTCTCTGCTTTGGGTCACGGCTACACCACCGTCGCTGTTGCCGGCACGCATGGCAAGACCACCACGTCTTCGATGTGTGCCACCATGCTCGACCGCATGGGTCTGGATCCGAGCTTCCTGATCGGTGGCATCGTCGAGGGCTATGACACGAACGGCAAGAACGGCTCGGGCGACTACTTTGTCGCCGAGGCCGACGAGTCCGACAGCTCCTTCCTGTTCCTGAACCCCAACGTAGTCATTGTGACCAACGTCGAGGCCGACCACCTCGATCACTACTCGGGTATCGAGGAGATCGAGGCAACTTTCGCCAAATTCATGAGCCTGGTGGGCGAGGACGGCGCCGTCATCGTCTGCGGTGAGGACCCGCATCTGGTCGAGCTCGCCAAGTCGACGGGCCGTCACGTGCTTTCCTACGGCTTTGCCGAGAGCAACGACATCGTCTGCATGCACCCGGATGTCAAGGGCATCCAGAGTGACTTTATCGTTCGCTTTGAGGACGGCACTGAGCGCGCTGTGGAGATCAAGAGCAATCCTGGTCGCCACAACATGCTCAACGCCACGGCGGTGCTCACCGTCGCCCATGTCCTGGGCCTTGACATCGACGCCGCCGCCAAGGCGCTCTCGAGCTTTGAGGGCGTCCGC
Source organism: Collinsella sp. TF12-2AT (assembly GCF_003436735.1). Lineage (NCBI taxonomy): Bacteria > Bacillati > Actinomycetota > Coriobacteriia > Coriobacteriales > Coriobacteriaceae > Collinsella > Collinsella sp. TF12-2AT. The sequence goes on from NZ_QSQK01000010.1 coordinate 28,395, forward strand.
CGTCGCTTTACCCACGTGGGCGATATCGATGGCATCACCGTGGTCGATGATTACGGCCATCACCCCACCGAGATCAAGGCGACGCTTGCTGCCGCTTCGTCGCTGGGTTACAAGCACGTCGACGTCGTGTTCCAGCCGCACCGCTATTCGCGCCTGCAGGCCCTGTGCGACGACTTTGCCGATGCATTTGCCAATGCCGATAAACTGCTGCTGATTGATGTGTTCTCGGCTGGCGAGATGCCCATTCCGGGTGTCACCTCTAAGATGCTCGCCGATACCGTGCGCGCCAAGCATCCTGGCAAGGAGGTCGTGTACTGCTCCAGCCGTCTTGAGCTCAATCAGGAGCTCGAGCAGATGGTGGGCGAGGGCGACCTGCTGCTCACCATGGGTGCCGGCGACGTTACGACCGTCGGTCCCGAGTTCATTGAGTATCTGACTGCCAAGAAAGACGCTTAAGTCTAATGGGTCTGTTTAACGCCGTCATGGCGCTCTCGGGCATGATCGACACGGATGTGATCGAGGACGAGCGCCTTGCGCGTCATACGAGCTATCGTATCGGCGGCAAGGCCGACCTCTTTGTGACGTGCCATAGCTATCATGCCCTCCGCCGCGCCGTGGCGGTGCTCGATCGCGAGCAGGTGCCGTGGGTCATCATCGGCAAGGGCTCCAATCTGCTGGTTGCCGATGGCGGTTATCGCGGTGCCGTCATTTCGCTCGGACGTGAGTTCCAGCGCACGGTTGTTGCCGATGACGGTTGTACGCTGACGGTCGGTGCGGGCGTGATGTTTGCGCGCCTGGTCAACGATGCCCTGTCGCGTAGCCTCTCGGGCCTTGAGTTTGCCGTTGGCATTCCTGGTTCGGTCGGCGGTGCGATATCTATGAATGCCGGCACGCGGACCGAGTGGATTGGCTCGCTGGTTGAGGATGTCGTAACGTTTGACCCGGCATCCGGTATCAAGCATTATGCGGGGTCCGAGATCTCTTGGGGCTACCGCGAATGTAGCCTTCCCCGCAATGAGATCATCCTCGAGTGCGTGCTCAAGCTTAAACCGGCGCCCAAGGCCGACATTCGCGAGCGCATGGAGCGGTACCTTACAAGGCGCAAGCGTACGCAGCCCATGGGTCGCGCATCCTGCGGGTCTGTCTTTCGCAACCCGCCCGATGCGAGTGTGGGCAAGCTTATCGAGGATTGTGGATTAAAGGGTTTTTCGATTGGCGGCGCGGAAGTTTCGCCCGTTCACGCTAATTTTATCGTTAATAACGGAACTGCCTCGGCCGATGACGTTGCCGCGGTTATCAGACATGTGCACGGAAAGGTGAGGGAGGCGTATGGCATCGAGCTCAGACCGGAAGTTAAATTCCTCGGCTTCTAGAGCATCGAAACCCACCTTCCGCCGCGCCGGAGGGCGTTCCGGCGCGCCTGCCAAACCTCAACGCAATACCGTCGCGCACTCTAAGTCTGTCGGGCATGCTCGACAGACCAGTCGTCCGGTCGTCGGCTCGCAGCTCGGTAATCGTCCGGCCGCAAAAAAGTCCTCTCGTCCCTCGGTGACGTCAAAGCCTGTTATGGGCGCCAAGCCTGCCCGTCCCATGGCAGCTCCCAAGCCCTCGACGGGAACTAAAGCGGCGCGTCCAGGTCTCACGCTGGGCGCATCGAAACCGCGCTCGCTGACATCGGTGCCGGCTACCGCCAAGAAGCCTTCGAGTAAAAAAGGTTTCAACCCGTTATCTTCACTTGGAGCGATGGCAAATAAAACATCAGATGCCGCTTCTGTCGTTACAGGCAAAGGCAAAATCGTGGGCGGCGTTCTGGCCGTCTTGGCCGTGCTCGTCGTCGTTGCCATCGTGGTGATCAACTCTGGACTGTTTACTGCCACTGATATTCAGATTCAAGGCAGCGAGCATGTGACGAAGCACGATGCTATCCAGCTGATCGACTTGCCCGAGGGAACGTCGCTTTTTAACGTCGATCCCGACCAGATTACCGAGGATCTCAAGCAGAACCCGTGGGTTTCGGGCGTGGATGTCCAGCGCCAGTTTCCCCATACGCTTATCATCACGCCGACGGAGCGTAAAGTTATCGCCATTGCGTATATCAGCTCCGACGACCTTGCCTGGGCTATCGGAGACGATGACACCTGGATCGCCCCGCTGTCGACGTCGGTCGAAGTGGACGACCAGGGCAACGTCATCACGACAGGGCAGGGCTCAAATACCTTGACCGGAATCGATGCCGCGCTGGCGCTCGCCAAGCATTATGGCGCGGTGTTATTGACTGATGTCTCGGCGGATGTCGCTCCGGTTTCCGGCCAGGCGGTGAACTCCAAAGCCGTTAAGGCCGGCCTGGATTATGTGCGTGGTTTTTCGAGCGAGTTCTTGGGACAAGTCAAGGATATTTCCACGCCTTCGGTCGAAGCCATCTCGGCAAACCTCAATAACGGCATTGAGGTGTCGCTGGGCGATTCGGACGATATCGCCAAGAAGGAACGCGTAGTCACCAAGTTGCTTTCGCAGGTAGAGGGCGTAACGTATATCAATGTGCGCTCTCCGGGCAACTACACATTTAGGAATGCTCCGACCTCGTAGCGCTGGTTGATGCTTTGTTGAGGGGCCATACCACGCCGTTTATCTGGTTTGTTTGGTTTTCACGGTCAATTATTTGACTGATACGTTCATAATGTGCAAACATAATACGGTTTACCTTTGCATTTACTTTCAACCTGAAGGTTAATGTGCGCAGGGGTCGACCCATGCTATGGCTATAACCTTTGTTCGGAGGACCGACATGCACGAGACAGAGATCAACAACTACCTTGCCGTCATTAAGGTGGTCGGCGTCGGCGGCGGCGGTACCAACGCGGTCAATCGAATGATCGAAGAGGGCATCCGCGGCGTCGAGTTTGTTGCCATCAACACCGATGCTCAGGCACTCGCGATCTCTGATGCCGATATCAAGGTGCACATCGGCACCGACCTTACCCGCGGCCTGGGCGCCGGCGCCAATCCCGAGGTTGGCCGCAAGGCTGCCGATGAGTCCCGCGACGACATCGCCGAGGCGCTCGCTGGCGCCGACATGGTGTTTATCACCTGCGGCGAGGGCGGCGGCACCGGTACCGGCGCTGCTCCCATCGTTGCCGATATCGCGATGAACGAGGTCGGCGCACTGACCGTCGCCGTCGTGACCAAGCCCTTCACCTTCGAGGGCCGCAAGCGTAAGAAGAGCGCCGAGGAGGGCATCAAGACCCTCTCCGATTGCGTCGACACCATGATCGTCATTCCTAACGATAAGCTGCTCGACATCGCCGAGAAGAAGACCACCATGCTCGAGGCCTTCGCGATTGCCGATGGCGTCCTTTCCCAGGGCACCCAGGGCATCACCGACCTCATCACCGTCCCCGGTATCATCAACCTGGACTTCGCCGATGTTAAGACCATCATGAAGCAGGCCGGTACCGCCATGATGGGTATCGGTACCTCTTCTGGGGATACTCGTGCCGTCGACGCTGCCCAGCAGGCCATCTCCAGCCCGCTGCTCGAGAGCTCCATCGATGGTGCCACGCGCGTGCTGCTCTCCATCGCCGGTTCCAAGGACCTGGGCATCCAGGAGATCAGCGACGCCGCCGACGTTGTCGCCAACGCCGTCGACCCCGAGGCCAACATCATCTTCGGTACCGTTGTCGACGAGTCCCTGGGCGATCAGGTGCGTATCACCGTCATCGCTACGGGCTTCTCCGACTCCAACGTCAACCGTCAGGATGAGCTCTTTGCTGCTCAGCAGTCTCAGAGCAAGGCCGCTGCCTCCGCTGAGCCGCAGCGCACCGCCCCGGCTGCCAGCCCGGCTCAGGCCGCTCCGACCCGCAACGTCGGTGGTACCGAGCTGCCCAACTTTGGCAACGACCAGTTCGAGCTTCCCGACTTCCTGAAGCGCGGTAGCTTCTAGTTCGTTTTTCTCAACGACCTGCACGGGGTGTGTCCATTTGGATGCACCCCGTTTTGTTTCTCGTTTGTAAACGAAAGCCTCCAATCTCCTTACGTTCCCTTTACGTTTGGTCCCTACCGCTGCGGGTATCCTTTTAAGGAAGTATGACAGCCGTATAAACGCGGACTGCGCGGCGACGCCGCGGTACTTGTGTTATTAGGAGGCTTTAGTATGGCAGCACGTGCGGACAGGGTTTCGCGTGTCGACCATGATGGAGTTACGTTGGTGGAGGGCGCGACATCCGATGTCCGTTTTGCCTTTACCGAGCGCACCGGTGGCGTTTCTGAAGATGCGTACTCCTCGCTCAACCTGGGCTCGCATGTAGGCGATGACCCCTTTGCTGTTCAAGAAAATCGTCGTCGAGCGCTCGAAGCTATGGGTGCCACTGAGTGCGAGCATAATCTGCTCGTGCCCAATCAGGTACATGGTGACCATATCGTTACGGTGACTTCGAACGGCGCCGACGATCTTGAGGCTGTTCGCGAGCAGATTGCTGAGGGCTGCGATGCCATCGTCTGTACGGCCCATGACGTGCCCGTGCTGCTCTGCTTTGCCGACTGCGTTCCCGTGGTGCTGGTGGCCCCCGGCGGGTTTGCCGTGGTGCACTCCGGTTGGAAGGGCACGATTGCACGTATTTCTGCCAAGGCGTGCCAGGCGCTTTGCGATGCTGCCGGCTGCGATGCGAGCGACGTTTCCGCCTATATCGGCCCCCATATCTTGGCTGACGAATATGAGGTATCCCAGGAACTCATGGATCGCTTTGCCGTCGAGTTCTCTTGCATCGATGCGAGTGCCTCTCGCATGCTCGATCTTTCCGCTGCCATTTGTGAGGCGCTGGTAGATGCCGGTGTGGACGCGGATAATATCGTGGATACCCAGCTTTCGACTGTGCGCCAGAACGACCGCTTTTATTCCTACCGTAACGAGGACGGCACCTGTGGGCGCCATGCTGCGATCGGCGTGATGCTATGAGAAAGATCGTATCGGTCCTGAGCGCCGCTGTGCTTACGCTTACGCTGTGCGCCTGTTCTTCGGGATCTTCTACCTCTTCCATTACCGTGGCCGGCTCCACGACCTGCCTTCCTATCGCCGAGATTGCGGCAGAGGGCTTTAAGGAGGAGACCGGCATCGACGTGCTCGTTTCCGGTTTGGGCTCTTCCGCTGGCATCGAAGCCGTCAGCGCTGGCACGGCCGATATCGCCAGCTCCTCCCGTGGACTCAATGCCGACGAACAGGATCTGGGCCTGACTCCCATCGTCATTGCCCACGACGGTATCGCGGTCATCGTGAACGACGATAACCCGGTCGATAACCTCTCGACCGAGCAGCTCCGCGATATCTATGCCGGCAAGATTACTAATTGGAAAGAGGTCGGTGGCGAGGACCTGAAGATTCAGGTCATCAACCGAGACGAGGCATCCGGCACGCGTGAAGCCTTCCGCACCATCGTGATGGACGGCACCCCGTTCGATCGCCGCTCGGCCGTTCTTTCGGGCACGGGCCAGGTGCGCGACGTGGTATCTCGTTCGCACGGTGCCATTGGCTACATTTCGCTGGGCTTCGTCGATAGCCTCAACGCCAAGACCTCGGTCAAGGCCGTCTCGGTCAATCATGTTGAGGCGTCCGAGAAGACGGTCGCGAGCGGCGGCTATCCCATCTCACGCGACCTTTACTTCTTTGTGAAGGGTGCGCCTTCGCAGCAGGCGCAGGATTACATCGACTATGTGACGTCCGAAAAGATGGACAAGCAGATTCGCGAGGCGGGCTTTATCCCCGTCACCAACGACGAGAAGGGGAGTGAGTAGCATGGAAGCACAGGAAAACTCCCAGACTGAGCAGAATGGTCAGGCGCCCAAGAAGCGCGAGCTGGCGCTCGTATCGCGCAGCACCTATATCAAGGAGAAGGCGCTGCAGTGGATCTTCTTTGCCTGCGCGTTCTTGGCGGTGGTTACCGTCATCCTGATTTTTGTCTTTACCACGTACTCGGCGCTGCCCGTCTTTACCGACATCGGTCTGGCGGACTTCTTTAGCTTTACGTGGGCGCCCTCTGAGGGTCACTACGGCATCGTGTCGCTGCTTGCCGGCTCGGGTCTGGTGACCGTCGGCGCGCTCGCCATGGGTGTGCCCCTAGGCGTGGGCACGGCCGTGTATCTGGTCGAGATCGCCAGCAAGCGCGTGCGCAAGCTCATCAGCCCTGCCGTTGACCTGTTGGCCGGCATCCCTTCTATCATCTATGGCTTCTTTGGCATGATCATCATCCGCCCGTTTATCGCACAACTGACCGGCGGTCTTGGTTTTGGCGCGCTGACGGCGTGGTTCGTGCTCGCCATTATGATCGTGCCCACCATCACGACGCTTACCATCGATGCTCTCAATTCCATTCCCATGGGCATTCGCGAGGCATCGTATGCCATGGGCGCCACCAAGTGGCAGACTATCTATAAGGTCGTGTTACCTGCCGCCAAGCTGGGTATCGTGGATGCCATCGTGCTGGGTATGGGCCGTGCCATCGGCGAGACCATGGCCGTGCTCATGGTCGTGGGTAACGCCCCGGTTATTCCCGACAGCATTGCGAGCCCCATCTCGACGCTCACGAGCCAGATTGCGCTCGACATGAGCTATTCCTCGGGTCTGCATCGCTCGGCGCTGTTCGGCATGGGCGTGGTCCTGTTTATCATTTCCGCCACGCTGGTGGGCATCGTCCGCCTGGTTTCCAAGAAGAAGAGGGGGTAGGCTATGTCCGATTCCGTTGACACGACGGTCGATACGACCTCGTCGCGCGAGCGCATCAAGCGTGCCCTTTCCCACGGCAAGAAGGGCCGCATCAACAAGGACCTGTCCAACAAGATCATGCTTGGCGTGTTCCGTGCCGCGGCATACATCACCACGCTGGTGCTGGTCGCTATCATCGCCTACGTGGTCATTAACGGCCTGCCGCATATCTCACTCGACTTTATCTTCGGTTGGCCCCAGGGCGTCAACGCCGAGGGCGGAATTTGGCCCACGATCGTCTCGACCGTCTATGTGACGGCGCTCGCTATGCTTATCTGCACGCCGATCGCTGTGCTGGCAGCCGTCTATCTGGCCGAGTACGCCAAGCAGGGCAAGGTCGTCGAGCTCATTCGCTACGCTGCCGACGCTTTGGCTTCGGTGCCCTCCATCGTTATGGGCCTGTTTGGCTACGCCTTGTTTGTCGAGGCCATGGGCCTGGGCCTTTCGATGGTCTCTGCCGCTCTGGCACTCGCGCTCTTGATGCTTCCCATCGTCATGCGCACCACCGAAGAGGCCATTCGCGCTGTTCCGCGCTATATCCGTTGGGGCGCGTACGGCCTGGGCGCCACCAAGTGGCAGGTTGTCTCCAAGATCGTGCTTCCTTCTGCCTTTGGCCGTATTGCCACGGGCATTGTCCTTGCCATCGGCCGTGCCATTGGCGAGACCGCCGTGGTGCTCTACACCATGGGCCAGGCCATCAATCTACCTATCTCGCCGCTCGATTCCGGCCGCCCCATGACCGTTCACCTGTACCTGCTTGCCAACGACGGCATCAACATGAACGCAGCCTACGGCACCGCGCTCTTGCTGATGGTGATCATTCTGGCCTTCAACCTGTTTGCGCGCTTCCTGTCGCGCAAGCGTCGCTAGTTAAGGAGTCCCATGTCCGTTTATCAGTCCGCTCCCACGCTGGAGCAAGCGGCCATTACGGCCAAGGATTTCAACTTTTGGTACGGTGACTTTCATGCGCTGACGGGGCTCGACCTCAACATCGCCAAAAACGCCATCACCTCCTTCATTGGCCCTTCGGGCTGCGGCAAGTCGACGTTTTTGCGCTGCATCAACCGCATGAATGACCTGATCGAGGGTACGCGCGTCGAGGGCACCATGACGCTCGACGGCAACGATATCTATGCCGAGGGCGTCGACCCGGTCGACCTCCGTCGCCGCGTGGGCATGATTTTTCAGCAGCCCAACCCGTTTCCCAAATCCATCTACGAGAATGTCGCCTTTGGCCCTCGTCTGCAGGGCGTGACTAGCAAAAGCGACCTCGATGACATCGTGGAAGAATCGCTCAAGCGCGCCAACCTCTGGAAAGAGGTATCCAATCAGCTCAACAAGGATGGTTTGGCGCTCTCGGGCGGTCAGCAGCAGCGTCTGTGCATCGCGCGCGTGCTTGCGGTGCAACCCGATGTCCTCCTGATGGACGAGCCCTGCTCCGCCATCGACCCCACGTCCGTCTCTAAGGTCGAGGATTTGATGGCCGAGCTGGCGCCCGAGATGACGATCATCATCGTCACGCATTCAATGCAGCAGGCAGCTCGTATCAGCGACTACACCGCATTCTTCTTGCAGGAAGTTGCCGGTGAACCTGCCACGCTCATCGAGTATGGTCAAACCGACGCGATCTTCACCAGCCCGGTGGACTCGCGGACGGAAGACTATATCACCGGCCGCTTTGGCTGATCGGTGCGACTAGTCCCAAGCCGATCGGACCTGGTCCGGTGCGTATTCACTGTGCGGGCGGCATGACCGCACCCAACTGATTGGAGTGAACCATGCGTAAACTGTTTTCCCGTCAGCTCATCGAGGCCCGCCACGAGATGCTGAGCATCTACGAGGCCGTCGATCTGGCCCTCCACGATGCCGTTAAGGCCTATGTGACCGACGACCGCAAGCTCGCCACCAAGACCAAGAAGCGCACGCTTTCGATTGACGCGCGCTGCGCCAACTTGGAGGCCGTGTGCTACAACCTGATCGCCACGCAGTCGCCGGTCGCCTCCGACTTCCGCTTGCTGCAGACGATTATCTACGTCGACTTTAACCTGCAGCGCATGACCGATAAGGTTCGCCAGATCTGCCGCGCCACGCGTCACATGGTCAAGGCCGACATCTCGCTGCCCCAGGAGCTCGTCGGTACGGTTGAGGCCGAGGCCGAAGCTGTTTACCAGGTGCTGGGCTCTTCGCTTTCTGCGCTCGTCACCAATGACATGTCCATCATCTGCAACTTGGCCGTCGAGGACGAGCCGGTGCACGCCGCCTACGAGAAGTTCTTCCGCACCTTTAACCGTATGGATACGGGCGACTTTATGGACGACGACAGCAACTATGACGACCTGCGCCGCGCTATCATGGTTTCGCGCTACCTCGATCGCATCGCTTCGATTTCCATCGATGCCGCTTGCCGTCTGACCTTCCTGTTGACTGGTCAGCGTATGAACGCCGGCGATATCGCCCGTGTGGACGAGGATGAGCTCGAGAGCATGCGCGTGCCTTCGGGCGAGGGTGTTATCATGAGGCCCGCCGTCGACGCTCGCTACGTTGCCAAGGTGCCCGCTAACGAGGTCAGCGAGGGTCTTCGCTACCTGCTCGATCATCTTGAGGACGAGGACGATGGCGAGGACGACGAGGAGTAAGTGACCCCGTTCGTCGAAAGATTGTAAATACCTAAGTGAGCGCGGCCTTGCACATGCGGGGCCGCGCTCTTGCGTTAGCATGGGACTACTTGTTTGGCTGTCAGCGGAGGCGATTAGCAATGGATAACTATTTGGACTTGATGCGCGCTCGCCGCGAGCAGATTCTGGAACGTTTTTATGCGGCGCTCGATCGCGCGGGCCGCCCCCACGACGCCGCGCGCCTCATTGCCGTGTCCAAGACCGTTGGTGTCGATGAGACCGTTGCCGCCATCCAGACGGGGTATCGCAATTTTGCCGAGAACCGCCCGCAGGAGCTGGTTCGCAAGCTCACGGGTCTGGCGGAGCATCCGGAGCTGCCCGAGGTGCGCTTCGATATGATCGGCAACCTGCAGACCAATAAGATCAATGCGGTGCTGGGCTCAGCCGAGCTGATTCACTCGGTGGGTTCGCTGCATCTGGCGCAGGCGATCTCGAGCCGTGCTGTCCGCAAGATTGAGGCAGGCGAGCTCGCCGGCCCCCAGTGTGTGCTCATCGAGGTCAATGTGAGTGGTGAGGAGTCGAAGGGAGGCTTTTCGCCCGATGAGATTCGCGCCGCCGCGGGTGAGCTTGCGGAACTTGAGGGAATTTGCGTACAGGGGCTTATGACTATGGCGCCCCGGGGGAATAAGGATGTGGCACGCCGCACCTTTGCGGGGCTTCGTGAGCTGAGGGATGAGCTGGAGGCGGCGCATCCCGATTTGAACCTGCCTGAGCTTTCCTGCGGCATGAGCGAGGACTTTGAGCCTGCCCTTGAGGAGGGCTCTACGCTCGTTCGCCTGGGCAGGGTAGTATTTAGCCCGGAGTTTGCAGTAAAATAAGGCTCTGAAGTGCGCACTGATTATCGGGGTGCCTGCACTAAACCGCGAGAGGACACAACCATGGGCTTCCTTGACGAGATTAAAAATAAGATGCACCTGGGCGGCCAGCAGGGTTACGACCAGGGTTATGGCCAGGACGACGACTACGGCTACGATGACGGCTATGACGATAGTTATCAGGGCAACGGCTACAGCGGTGCTTCGGGCGAGGGCTTCTACACCCAAGACGAGCCGAGCAACGGCCTGCTTGGCCAGACGCGCCGCGGTGAAGCTGAGTCGGTTGCCGTGTATACGCGCTCCGGTCAGCTTGTCGGCGATGACTCCCGTCATGCCACGACGTATAACCCGCCTTCGCGCTCGCAGGACAGCGTTGCGAGCGGTTATCGTCCTGGTGCCTATGACACGCCGTCGAGCTACGCCGAGAACACCCGCGCCCGTGCCGCCGCTGCGCCCGCGCCTGCACCGAGCGATGCCTCGGCCTATGCGAGCAATATCATCAACGCCACGCCGCAGCTGCCGGCCTATGTTCTGCGCCCCGAGAGCTACGACGACGTCGAGACCGTTGTCCGCCGCGTGCGCACCAAGCAGCCCGTTGCGCTGATTTTTGTGGGCGTACGCACCGAAGTTGCCAAGCGCGTCTTGGACTTCTCTTACGGCTTTGCCTGCGGTCTGGGTGCCACGGTCAAGGAGGTGGGCGACCGCGTGTTCATGGTGCTGCCCGCCGGCTGCGAGGTCAAAGATTCCGATCTCAAGAAGCTTCGTGCCGACGGCTACCTTAAGTAAAGACAAGACGAGGAGATTCCCATCAACATCTACACTATCGTCCAGCTGGTCAACACGCTGTTCAACTTCTATTCCACGCTCATTGTCGTCTACTGCTTTATGACGTGGATTCCCATGAAGCAGGGTGGTTTGCTTCAGGATATTGCTGCGGTGCTCGATAGCGTGTGCGGTCCGTGGCTCAACCTGTTCCGTCGTTTCATCCCGCCGATGGGCGGTATCGATTTTTCGCCGGTCGTTGCGATTATTGCGTTGCAGTTGGTGCAGAGGCTGGTTCTGCAGCTTCTTATAGGTATACTCGTATAGAACTGACTTAGTAACTTACGTCGGGCGTGTAGCGCCGAGGCGATGAAAAAGGAGACTTGTTATGGCTATTACCCCTGCAGACATCCAGGCTCAGACTTTCTCTGAGGCCAAGCGTGGCTACGATCCCGCCGAGGTCGACGTCTTCTTGGAGACGCTGTCCTCCGAGGTTGACGCTATGCTCGCTAAGATCGTCGACCTTAAGGGTCGCCTGACTGCTACCGAGCAGCAGCTTGCCGATGCGCAGGCTCAGCTTGCCCAGGCTCAGGATGCCACCGCCCAAGCCGTTCCTGCCGCCCCCGTGGCTGCTCCTGCCCCTGACTTCTCCGCTCAGGAGCGCCAGATTTCCGCTGCCCTGATCGCTGCCCAGCAGACCGCTGAGACCATCGTCAACGATGCCAACGAGAACGCTGAGCGTATCCGCAACGAGGCTGACGCTAAGGCCCGCGAGGTTATCCGCCAGGCTCTGACCGAGAAGCAGGCCGAGCTCGAGGAAATCGATCGTCTCAAGGCTTCCCGCGAGGAGTTCAAGGCCGAGTACCTCAAGCTCATCCAGCACTTCATGGACGATGCCCAGAACTCCTTCCCGGCCGACCTCATGGCCTCCACGCCGGTCGGTTCTGCCGCTTCTCCTGCGGTGACTGTTCCCGCTGAGCCGCTGCCCGTCGCTGACCCGGTTGTCCCCGTGGCCGATCCCTTCGCCCCGATCGACAACTTTGCCGCCGACGACCTGGACTAACATTCGGCCTACAATTTAGTGCCTAGAAAGGACCCGCAGCTTGCGGGTCCTTTTTTATGACTGTGCCGGGGTGCGTAACATAAAAAACCGAGCCCTGCACATAGTGGCGCAGAACTCGGCGAACGGGTGAGCGGTCAAGGGTAGGTTTTAAGGCATGTCCCAAAAATCTACTTGAGGAGGAAGTCGGAGAGGGGAATGGTGCGGGCCTCGCGATGCTCGGGGTCTGCGATGTGGTCGGCGGGATAGCCACAGACGAGCATGTGATAGGGATAGACGCCCTTGGGCAGATTGAACTGCTCCTGTGCCACCTCAGGCTTAAAATGGCATACCCAGCACGTTCCCAGGCCCTGCTCGGTGGCCTCCATCATCATCTGGTCGCACACGATGGACGTATCGATTTCACTGGAATTCATCTGGTCATACGGGCGCACCCAAGCATCATCGGTAACGCTGCAAATAAGGAAGACAAGCGGAGCTCCAAAGATAGACCCATCACGAGCAAACCGAGGCTGACAAGCAGCAGCCTTCTCCAACAGCTCAGGCGTATCCAGCACCATCACACGGGCTGGATGATTATTACAAGCAGAAGGAGCAATACGCCCAGCCTCAACAATGGCATCCACCACAGCCTGCTCAACAGAACGGTCCTCAAAAGAACGACAAGAATACCGACCACGAGCCAGATCCAAATAAGACATACAAGCCCTCCTAAAATTAAAAATCAAACAAACCAAAAGTAACCCAAAGAGTACCCAAAGCAGCAATCAGCCAAACGCTCATCAAGGGCCAAAGTGTCCGAACGGATACCAAAGGTCCCTTCAGCCAAACCCCCGTCGCGCTAAATCTATCAGCCAAAGTTCCCAATGGCGACCGGTGGGACATGTACCCCCAATTAACTGTTCTTCATGACAATCGAATCCACGACATCGGCCACATTCTCGCAGCAGTCGGCGCAGTACTCCAGGAAGGCGTACACGTCACGCCAAGCGATGACCTCGAGCGGGTCCTTGCCGTTAACGTGCAGGTTACGCATGGCGTTGATATAGAGCTCGTCGGCCTCGGACTCGATGGTGTTGATCTGGATGACGAGCTCGCGCAGCGTTTTGGACTTGCGGTAGTTAGGCAGCTCGACCATCAGGTCTTTCATGGCGCGGCAGGCGTCGGTCACCTTGTGGGCGATCACGATGGCATCGGGATGGATGCTCTGGATGTTGGTGAAGTAGACGCGCTGCACGACGCCCTCGATACGGTCGAGCACGGTGTCGAGCGAGCAGCTCATCAGGTCCAGGTCCTCGCGCTCAAGCGGGGTGATAAAGGCGGTGAGCAAGGCGTCTTCGAGCTCGTGGTGCTTCTTGTCGGCCGCATGCTCGATCGCGTGCATCTTGTCGAGCATATCGTGAATCTTTGCAGGATCGAAGTTCTCGAAAATCTTGGTAAGCAGCTCGGCGGCCTGGACGGCGAGGTCGGCGCAGGCGACGTAGTTGTCAAAGTAGAACGAATCGGGTTTCTTTGCCATGAGTGGGTCCTTTCGAGGCGAAGACGGGTGGGCGAGGTGTTACGGTTCGGATGGACGTTCGGTTTGACTAGATGAACATCATGAACAGCTTGGCCATGACAAAGCTGATGAGTCCGCAGGCGGGGAAGGTGAAGAACCAGGCGAACATCATGTCCTTGACGACGCCGAAGTTGATGGCCGAGAGGCGTTTGACGGCACCGACGCCCATGATGGCGCAGGTCTTGATGTGCGTGGAGGACACGGGGATGCCGGTAAGGGTGGCAAGCAGCAGGTTCGCGGCGCCCGCCAGGTCGGCGGAGAAGCCCTGGTACTTTTCGAGCTTGACCATGCTCTGGCCAACGGACTTGATGATGCGCTCGCCGCCCACGCTGGTGCCGATGCCCATGGTGGCCGAGCATAGCAGCATAATCCAGATGGGGATGCCGGCATCGCCGACGCTCGTCTGGCCGCTGGCAAAGGCCACGCCTAAAAAGAGCACGCCGATGAACTTCTGTCCATCCTGCGCGCCGTGCATAAAGCTCATGGCCGCAGCGCTCGCGATCTGAGCGTATTTAAAGAAGACATTGGCACGTCGCCTGTTGGCGGCGGCGAAAAGAATCGAGACGAGCTTGCACAGGACCCAGCCCATGACAAAGCCCAGACCGATGGAGAGCGCCAGGCCGTAGATGACCTTCATCCACTCGTGGACGTTGACGCTGCTCGCACCGCCGAGGGCGATGGCGGCACCGGTCAGGCCGGCGATAAGGCTGTGGCTTTGCGAGGTGGGGATGCCAAAACGCGACGCTGTGGCGCCGTAGACGACGATGGAGAACAGCGCCGCGCACAGACAGGCGAGCGCCATGGTGCTGTTTCCGCCAAAGTCGACAATATGGGAGATGGTGTTGGCGACGCTCGCGTTAAAGTGCGTCATGATGAGCACGCCAAGGAAGTTGAATGCGGCACTCATGAGAATAGCGGCGCGGGCGGGCATGCAACGCGTAGTGACGCAGGTCGCGATGGCGTTGGGTGCGTCGGTCCATCCATTGACGAAGATGGCGCCGAGCGCGAGGATCACGGTGACGGCAAGGACTGGGTTCGACACAAGTTGGCCGAGGAAGGTTGAGAACGTTACGTCCATATATGGGCTTTCTCGAAGTTTGCAGGCACGTTACAGAAACATGATAAATCGTATCACCTCCTGCGGGTTTCTTTACCGAGTTCTGATGGGAGCAGTGAATTTTTTGGCGCTAAAAATGAATATTAGCCCTGTTGACCGTGGGTGTTCTTTTTGCTAACACACCATGAGGACACGTGCGCGCCCCAACACCCCAAAACCACAACCTGTTCGCTTTACAACATGCAAACATGCGTTCGATAATAGGAGGCATGGAATATCGACAGACAGATGGCAAAACTCGGCGCGTGCACAAGCAGTATGTGGACGTCGTGGCTCGCATCCTCGCGGGCGGACAGGTCGTGCCGGTCACCGTCTGCTGGGTCGACGGTCGTTGCTTTACGATTGACGAGATTGTCTCGACCACTGGGTTTGGCCTGACGGTTCACGGCATTCGTACGGCAACCTATAAGGTGCGTTTTGGCGGGCACGCGACCGAGTTGTATCTGGAGGACCAGACGCGCGAGCGGGCGGACGGCTCGCAGGCACACGTGATGCGTTGGTGGGTTTGGGCGTTTGATCGTACGCTTGAGGGCGAGCGCCGTAGGTAAGGACGCACGGCGTTCGGGTACAATGGCAGGAATCTTGTCACCTGCTGCGCTGTCGTGGCGCTTTTTGAAAGGACGAAGCATGAACGATATTCAGGGCTATCAGAACGGCCCCGTCGAGACCGGCGCAAGTCGCGCCAAGGAGATGTCGCCGCGCGCGTACAATCTCGCCATATCTGCCCTGATCTTCTTGGGCTTTTGCGCCATGGGTGCCGGCGCCTACTTTACGAGCACCATGTCGTTTGCGCGCATGATGATGAGCGGCGCCGCCCTGCCACTGGTCTTTGGCTCGTTTATTTTAACCATCGTCGGCATGGTCATGATGTCGGCTGCTGCGGGCAAGCAGTCCGTGGGTCTGTCCCTTGTGGGCTACGTAATCTTTGCGAGTACCTTCGGCCTGACCGCGTCGTTTGGCCTTGCCAACTACGACCTGCCCACCATCAACACCGCCTTTATCGCCACGGCCGCCATCACCTTTGTCTTTGGCGCCTTGGGCGTGACGTTCCCCAAGTTTTTCCAGCGCGTATATGGCATCGGTTTTGGCATTCTGCTCGCCACTATCCTGGTTGAAATCGTGCTGATGTTCATGGGCGTCTCGCAGACCATCACCGACCTGATCGTGATCGTGGTGTTCGCCGGCTTTATTGGCTACGACACCTATGTTGCCACGACGGTGCCGCCCACGCTGCCCAATGCGGTGCTCATGGCGTCCAACCTGTTCGTGGACATTATCAACGTGTTCCTGCGCATCCTGAACATCCTCGGTCGTCGCGACTAGCGCGGGGGATTGCAGCGTTTCTTGTCGGACGCGGTAAAACGATGTGAAAGGCGGTCCTTCGGGGCCGTCTTTTTTGTACGCGGCGGGGTATCATGGATGGGAAAAGCCGATAGCGGCAGCGACAGGAAAGGTGGCCACGTATGGCAGACGTCGACAACAGGAACCGTAACCGCAGGTCCAACCGAGCGGGTCAGCCCAATCCCAAGCGCGAGGCCCGTGCCAAGGCCGCCGAGCGTCACGTGGCAACTGTGTCCGAAGCGTGCGCCAAGGATATCGAGCGTTCGCTTGCCGGTGTTCGCGAGTTTGACGGTATGCCTACCGGCTTTGTCGCGGCGATGAAGGCCAAGGTTCAGAGTGCTGTGGCCGCCGAAGAGCAGGTCGCCGAGGACGTCGAGAACGCGGAGACTGCCGAGGTCGAGGCGGCGCCCGAGACCGAGGCGGCGCCCGAGCCCGTCGAGGAGCCTGCCGAGGAAATCGCCGAAGCTGAGTCCGCGCCTGCTGAGGAGCCCGCTCCGGTCCTGCCCGAGGTCACTGTGCTTGATGCCTCCGCCACGCAGGCAATCCTCGATAACGGTCGCGGCTATGCGCAGTTCTGCGACATGGCCGTGCTCGCCTTTGCCTCGTTTACCAATCCGGGCGGTGGATATATTCAGGGTTATCTGGGCCAGGAGGCCACGCTGTGCGCCGATTCGTATCTGTACAACGTTCTCGATAAGCAGCGTAAGTGGTACGGCGAGAACCGTCGCCGCAACATCAACTGCGAGCTCTATCGTAACCGCGCCCTGGTGGTGCCTGCGGTGCGCTTCGACCGCAACCACGTGCATGCATACGCCGACGTGATCGTGGCCGCCGCGCCCAACGTTAGGAGCGCCCGCCAGGAGTATCGCGTGAGCGACGATGCTCTGCTGGATGCCCTGCGCGACCGCATTCGCTTTGTGCTCGCCATCTGCGATGAGCTTGGTCGCGAGAAGCTCGTGCTGGGTGCTTGGGGCTGCGACAACAACGGCTTTGATGCCGAGGCCGTGGCCGAGCTCTTCCGCAAGGAGCTCGCGTCGGGCGACTTCAAGGTCAAGCAGGTCTTCTTTGCCGTGCCCTCTACGCGCTGGGACGAGGACTTCGCCAAGTTCGAGCACGTGCTGGCAAACTTCCCCGAGCGCAACGAGGAGTCCTATGCTCAGGTTGCCGCCCGTACCGCAGCCGCCCGTGCCGCCGAGCAGGCTCAGGCCGCTGCCGAGGATGACGAGGATGACGACGACTGGCGCAAGTACCTGTAAACGGTGCGCGTGATGCGATATACCGAGCCGACGGGGGCTGCTCCCGTCGGCTTTTTATTGAGTGGGGAGCTTACGATGAAAAACGTTCTGTGCTTTGGTGACAGCAACACCTATGGCTATGATCCGGCGGGTATGCGCGACGGCACCGCAGTGCGCTATGCGCGGGATGTGCGCTGGTGTGGCGTGGCGCAGCGTGATCTGGGCGAGGGCTGGCATGTGATTGAGGAGGGGCTCAACGGCCGCACGACGGTGCGCGACGATATGTGCCATCTGGACACCAACCTCAACGGTATTCGCGCGCTTCCGATGCTGCTCGAGGCCCATAAGCCGCTGGACGCCATTGTGATCATGCTGGGCACCAACGACTGCAAGACGGTCTTTAACGTGACAGCTTCCGATATCGCCCGTGGCGCCATGGCGCTGATTCGCGCCGTCCGCGCGTTTCCGTGGACCGACGCTGCGCCTTGCCCGCGCATCCTGCTGATGGCTCCTATCAAGATTAAGCCGCAAATCGCCGATGTGTATATGACCGACTTTGACGAGCATTCCGTTGAGGCATCTGAACATTTTGGCGAGTACTATGCGCACGTGGCCGAGCAGTTTGGCTGCGACTTTTTGAATGCCGCCGAGTTTGCCGAGCCGGGCGATATCGACTATCTGCATATGATGCCCGAAAGCCACGAGAGCTTGGGACATGCCGTGGCAGCCAAGCTCCAAGAGATGCTCAGTGAGTAGCGCGACCCCAAGCCACCGCAAAGGGGACAGGCACCTTTGTGGTGGTTTTGCCCGGGTAAACGAACGGATTGGCTGCCATATGGGCATGGACGAGCTCATCGACCTCTTTGCCGAGGGCGATGAGCTCGTCTCCAATACCGCTTTCGAAGATTTGGATCTTGCCTATGACGTTGCGAACGGCGCGACCTTCGATGGCGTCGTGTTCCGGTCTTGCGAGTTCGATGGTGTTGACTGGAGCGGCTCGACGTTTCGTGACGTGGTGTTTCGCGGTTGCCGCTTTATCCGCTGCAACATGGAAGGCTGTTGGCTCAATCGCTGCGACTTCGTCGATTGCTCGGCACCGGGACTCAACTTGCTCAGGGCGCGTCTGTCGAGTGTGTCGTTTACATTGTGCGATTTGAGCTATGCGAACCTTTCGGAGGGAAACATTGGCCCCATGGCTGCGCGTGACACGCGTTTGACCGAGGCCGCACTCCAGGGGGCAAAGCTGGGGCAATTGCGCTTGGACGGCTGCGACCTGACGCGAATCGATGTGTTCAAGACGCCGCTTTCCGGCGTGGATGTATCGTGTTGTACGTTCGCGGCCCCTGTCGTCTCGGGCGACTACCATGAGCTGCGTGGCCTGACGGTTAATGCCGAGCAGGCGTTGGCACTCTCGGGCCTGCTCGGCATCCAGCTCGCCGACGAATAGGCGCCCCGGTCCTTTGCTCGACCGCTATCTAAAATCAAACCGTCGCAACATCCGATGATTTTTCGCGTTTGCACGATTTTCATCGAATGTTGCGACGGTTTTTGGTGCAAGGTAGCCTGTCTTTTTTTGGCAGGTTACTGGCTATTTAGTACTGCCACATGTGGTTGACGGGGCCGGAGCCTTTGCCCATGTCAAAGCCGGCGGCCAGAGCGCCCGTTAAGTAGGCCTTGCCGGCGTTGACGGCATCGGCAAGATCCATGCCCTGGGCCAATGCGCAGGCGATGGCGGATGAAAGCGTGCAGCCGGTGCCATGCGTGTTGCCGGTCTCGATGCGCTTGTGGCGGAACCACGTGGTGAGCGGATCGCCCATATGGTTGCCTTCGTTATCGAGTGGCGCGGGTTCGGCCAATACATCGTTGGCCTCGTTGACAAGATGCCCACCCTTAACGAGGGATGCGCAACCAAAGCGGCGGGTGAGGAGCATGGCGGCATTTTGCTGCGTGCGCTCGGAATCGATCTCGTAATCGAGCAGCGCCATGGCCTCGGGAATATTGGGCGTGATAACGGTCGCCAGTGGGAACAGGCAACGAGTAAGCGCCTCGGTGGCATCCTCGGCAATGAGACGGGCGCCCGAGGTGGCGACCATGACGGGGTCGACAACGATGTTTTGCGCATCCCATGCGCTCAAGCGGTCGGCGATAACCTCGATAATCTCGGCAGAGGAAACCATGCCGATTTTGACTGCGTTGGGGCGGATATCGTCAAAAACGGCATCGATCTGCGCCGCGACAATATCCGGGGAGATGTTCTGCACGGCGGTGACGCCCAGTGTGTTTTGCGCTGTGATGGCGGTGATGGCCGTCTCGGCATACAGGCGGTGCGCTGTGATGGTCTTGATGTCGGCCTGAATGCCGGCGCCGCCGCTGGAATCGGATCCTGCGATGGACAGGACGGCGGGTACCTTACTGCGATCCATGTTCGCTCCCTTGTCCGGTCGGAATCAAATGGGTCTTTAAGCCTGCATTATAAAGATGCCCGGGCCGGCTGTATGCCGATCCCGGGCGGGTGATGCAATCTTTACGCAAATGTAAGCAAATGTTCACATGTCAACAATTGACGAGCACCTTGTTGCCGATTGTGGCTCCAGTGACGCGTTAATCCTCCATGCCAAGATCGATCGTCGTGCCCTCGAACACCTTGTTGACGGTACGGACGGCGCACATCTTGCCACACATGGTGCAGGTGCCCTCGGTGGCGGCGGGGGATTCCTCGTAGCGCTTCTTACCGGTGACCGGATCGAGAGCACACTTCCACATGGCATCCCAGTCGAGCTTGCGGCGTGCCTGGCCCATCTTGTCGTCCATGTCGCGGGCGTGCGGCACCTTCTTGGCGATATCGGCGGCGTGCGCGGCAATCTTGGTGGCCATGAGGCCATCGAGCACGTCCTGGGCGTTGGGCAGGCACAGGTGCTCAGCCGGCGTCACGTAGCACAGGAAGTCGGCACCGGAGCTGGCGGAGATGGCGCCGCCGATGGCAGCGGTGATGTGGTCGTAACCCACGCCGATATCGGTCACCAGCGGCCCGAGCACATAGAACGGGGCGTTGTGGCACAGACGCTTCTGCAGTTTCATGTTGGCGGCGATCTCGTCGAGCGCCATGTGGCCCGGGCCCTCGACCATGACCTGGACGCCGGCGGCCCAGGCGCGCTTGCACAGCTTGCCCAGCTCGATCATCTCGGCGGTCTCGGTGGCGTCGTTGGAGTCGTAGAGACAGCCCGGGCGGCAGGAGTCGCCGAGCGAGATCGTCACATCGTACTCGTGGCAGATCTCGAGCACCTCGTCGTAAAACTCGTAGAAGGGGTTCTCGTTGCCGGTGACCTCCATCCAGCCAAACAGCAGCGAGCCGCCGCGGCTGACGATGTTCATCAGGCGGCCGGTCTCCTTAAAGGTCTTGATGACCGATTTGTTGATGCCGCAGTGGATGGTCATAAAGTCCACGCCGTCCTCGGCGTGTGCGCGCACGACCTCGAGCAGGTCGTCCTTGGTAAGCTTGACCAGCGGCTTTTCCATGTAGCCGATGGCGTCGTACATGGGCACCGTGCCCACCATGAGCGGCGTCTCGTCGATGAGCTGCTGGCGGAACTGGCGCGTCTTGCCCGAGTTGGAGAGGTCCATGATGGCGTCGGCGCCAAAGTCCTCGGCGATCTTGACCTTCTTCCACTCCTCGGCGGCATCGGCCTTGTCGCCCGAGATGCCCAGGTTGACGTTGACCTTGGTGGCCAGGCCCTCGCCGACACCAAAGGCGCGCATGCCCTTTTTGATATGCACGATGTTGGCGGGAATGGCGATGCGGCCGTCGGCCACGCGCTCGCGGATGTACTCGGGGTCGCGATGCTCGCGCTCGGCGACCTCCTTCATCTGCGGTGTGATCTGCCCGGCGCGGGCGAAGTCGATTTGCGTGACGAGCTTGGGCTCGGTCTGTGTGCTCATTGGCACGGCTCCCTTCGTTGGCATTACCCATATCAGGTTTGCGGGTCAGGGCGGGCGCGCCCAATCTCAGCCTGTCGTCTTGTCCTGCAAGCTCCCCGTTATGTCATGGGCTCAAGTATAGCCTGAATGGGTACGATTGGGCCAACGAGCGTGCCTGTGGGGAGGCGAACATGGAAGACAAGCATCTATATCGAGAGACGCAATGGGATGTATCGGCCGAGGAAAGCCGTGCGCACCATGGCCTTGTCGCGATTGGCTTTGCGGTGCTTGCCGTGCTGGTGATTGCCTTTTGTATCTGGACGTATGGTGGTCGCGGCGGCGCTGCCTGGGAGTTTGAGGCCGACGATGCCCTGCCGATCATGACGGTGAAGGTCGCTGGTGGTAACACGGTGGCCGCGCCGGGCGACTATTGGTATCCGCGCGACGAGTTTGTGCAGCTGCAGCTGAGCGGTGGCTCCATTCCTGGTGAAGAGATCGAGCGCGTGACCTTCGATGCGTCGCTTAAGACGCTGTCGGTCGAGCTCAAAGATCAGGGGGACGTTCCCACGACCATGGACATTGCGCTGACGGAATGGCGCCTGGAGCCTCCGACGGGTGTTGCGGTGTCCGAGGTTGAGCATGTCAAGATTACCTATCAGGACGGCTCGACAAATGAAATTGCCAAAGCCGACGGCTTGGCGGAATAGACGCCGTGCCTAGGCGGCACATTCAAAAGTAGCGGTGATCCTACAAGGCCTGTTCGTTCAGGAAGACCAAAGTGTTTTTATTTGAAAGCTCGGGAAAGTGGCGATAACCAACGTCGAACGCGGTGAGCCCGCTTACATCCTCGAGCTTGTTTTCTGCCATCCAGCGCACCATGGAGCCGCGTGCCTTTTTGCTGGCGGTCGAGCGCTGGATGGGCTTGCCGTTGCGGATGCCTTCGCCAAAGAGGCATGTGACGACCGTGGCATCGGTGGTGAGGCGGGGCAGAACGGCTTTGGCGTATTCCGCGCTGGCGAGGTTGACGATCGTAGCGTTGGAGCCTGCCGGAGCGATGGCCCGTGCGAGCTTGTCGCCCCAAAACGCATAGAGGTCTCGGGCATCGTCGACGGCAAGCTTCGCGCCCATCTCCAGCCGATACGGTTCAACGGCATGAAAGGGGCGTACGCATCCGTAAAGGCCCGATAGGATCCACAGATGGTCTTGCAGCCATGCGAGCTGCGCGGAATCCATCACCTCGGGTGCCATGCTCTGGTATTGAATGCCGTGATAGGACATGACGGCAGGGGAGAGGTGACGGGCGAGTGCGGGATTGTCGAGATCGCCGTTTTTCAGGATGGGCCCAAACTCATGCAGGGTGTTGAGGCAAGGCCCCAGCAGTTTGTCACTCACGTTCCAGAGCGCCTGCAGACCTCCGCTGCCTTCATTCCGCTCGATATCTAGCAGTGCGCGGTGGAGGCGAGCCGTCTCGTGCGCAAAAGGTGGAATGCCCAGGACTTCAAAAGCATCTTGGGCCGCACGCATCTGCTTGGCGGGCGAAATGATGACCTGCAGCATGGACTCTCCTCTGCCAAAAAGGAAGTTGCGGTGGAATACGGTCTGTTTTGGCCGTTTATGGGCCAGTTTAGTCCGTATTTCACCGCAACTGATGAAGGGTTGGTTAGGCGCGCTCGATGAAGGCCTTGTAGCCGCGATAGGCCTCGTAGATATCGGCCTTGTTGGCGACCTCCCACAGGGCGTGCATGGACAGGACGGCAACGCCGGAGTCGATGACGTTCATGCCATACTCGGCCATGATGTAGGCGATGGTGCCGCCGCCACCCGCGTTGACGCGGCCGAGCTCGCAGGTCTGGAAGTCCACGCCTGCCTCGTCCATGATGTCGCGGATGAGAGCGACGTACTCGGCGTCGGCGTCGTTGGAGCCGCCCTTGCCACGGCTGCCCGTGTATTTGTTAAAGCACAGGCCGCGACCCATAAAGGCGGCGTTCTTGGTCTCGAACTTGCCGGCGTAGCCCGGGTCAAAGCCGGCGGACACGTCAGAGGAGAGCATGCGGCTGCGGGCGAGTGCGCGGCGCAGGGCCAGCGGGCTGCTCTCGCCGGCGAGCGTCATGATCTCGGCGACGGTGTTCTCGAAGAAACGGCTCGTCATGCCGGTGGCGCCCACGGAGCCGATCTCCTCCTTGTCGACGATGAGCGTGATACTCGTACGCTCGACGTCTGCCACGTTGATCTGGGCGAGCATGGAGGGGTAAGCGCAGACGCGGTCGTCGTGGCCATAGCCCAAAATCATGGAGCGGTCGAGACCCATGTCGCGGGCGGGGCCGGCGGGCACGACCTCGATCTCGGCGGAGAGGAAGTCCTCCTCCTCGACATCGTACTGTTCCTTGAGGATATCCAAGAACATCTGCTTGACGGGCTCCTTGGGGGCGTCCTTGTCGTCCTCGTCAAACTTGACGGGGCGGCCGCCCACGATCACGTCGAGGATCTCGGCGTCGACGGCGTCCTTGGCCGGCTTGGACATCTGCTCGCTCGAGAGGTGGATCAGCAGGTCGGAGATGGTAAAGACCGGGTCGTCAGCCTTGTCGCCGATGTTGATGTCGACGGTGGTGCCGTCCTTTTTGCAGATGACGCCCACAAGCGCGAGCGGGGAGGCCACCCAGTGGTAGCTCTTGACGCCGCCGTAGTAGTGCGTGTCGAGGTAGGCCATGTCGCCGGCCTCGAAGGCGGGATTTTGCTTGAGGTCCAGGCGAGGCGAGTCCACGTGGGCGCCCAGGATGTTAAAGCCCTGCTCGAGCGGGGCGGTTCCAAGGTTGACGAGCATAAGGTCCTTGCCGTGGTTGGCGGCGTACACCTTGTCGCCTGCCTTGAGCTCGCGGCCTTCGGCGATCACGGTCTCCAGGTCGACGTAGCCCGCCTCCTCGGCCATCTTGATGCCGGCCTTGACACACAGGCGCTCGGTCTTGTTCTCACTCAAAAACTGCTTATAGCCGCGGCAAAGCTCCTCGAGCTCCTCGATCTGCTGTGGCGTGTACTTTTTCCATGCGCAGGGACGCTCCATGACGCAGGCTCCTTTCGGATCGATCGTGCTGGTTAATGTACCGTGAGCCATCGTATCACGCGCGGGCGCGCGGTGGCGGAGGAGCTTGATGTGCGGTGGCCGCGAGGCGGGGAGCGTGTAAACTGGTGGGAGCAAATCGTGCCCAGCCCAAAGCGAGGTATTCAATATGTCTGATAAGCGCC
This sequence comes from Collinsella sp. TF12-2AT, assembly GCF_003436735.1. Classification (NCBI taxonomy): domain Bacteria; kingdom Bacillati; phylum Actinomycetota; class Coriobacteriia; order Coriobacteriales; family Coriobacteriaceae; genus Collinsella; species Collinsella sp. TF12-2AT. The sequence goes on from NZ_QSQK01000010.1 coordinate 52,864, forward strand.
GCACCTTTGCCGTTATCGACGGCAACTCGCTCATGCACCGCGCCTTCCACGCCGTGCTGCCCACCATGAACGCGCCGGACGGTCGCCCCACCAACGCGATCTTTGGCTTTTTAAACATGTTTCTCAAGATGATCGACGCCTTTAACCCCGACGGTGTGGTCGTGGCGTTTGATAAGGGCAAGCCGCGCGTGCGCATGGAGATGCTGCCGCAGTATAAGGCGCAGCGCCCGCCCATGGACCCCGACCTGCACGCGCAGTTTCCCATGATTAAGGAGCTGCTCGCTGCGCTCAACGTGCCGATTTTGCAGTCCGAGGGCTGGGAAGGTGACGATATCCTGGGCACCATGGCGCGCCTGGGCGAGGAAGCCGGCTGCGACATGCTGCTGGTGACCGGCGACCGCGACATGTATCAGCTCGTGACCGAGCACGTCAACGTGGTCTCGACCCGCAAAGGCCTGTCCGACGTGGCGATTATGACGCCCGAGAGCGTGGACGACCTCTATCACGGCATTACACCGGCGCTCGTGCCCGATTTTTACGGCCTGAAGGGCGATACTTCCGACAACATTCCCGGCGTGCCGGGCATCGGCCCCAAAAAGGCGAGCGCGCTCATCGCGCAGTACGGCAGCTTGGACGAGGTTATCGCGCATGCCGACGAGGTCAAGGGCAAGATGGGCGAGAACCTGCGCGCGCATATCGACGACGCGCTGCTGAGCCGCAAGGTCGCAACCATTCGTACCGATGCGCCTGTCGAGCTCGACTTTGATGCGACGTCCTTCCCGGCGTTTTCTGCCGACGAGGTGTCTGCGGCGCTGGGTACGCTTGGTATCACCGCCATGCAGAACCGTTTCTTGGCGCTGATCGGCGGCGAGGGTGGCGCTGCTGCCACTGCCAGCACGTTTGAGATGCCCGCCGTTTTGCGCGCAGCCGCCGGCGATACTGACGCGCTTGGTGCCGTTGCAGATGAGGTCTCCCGCGCGATTGATGCCGGCGAGTGGGTCGCCGCCGTGGTGGACGACGACAAGGAAGAGGGCGCGCTCTTTGGACTGACGCGCACGCTGTGGTTGGCGACGTCCAAGGGCCTGTTCTCGCTCGAGGAGGGCGACGGCGGTGCGGCGGCTGAGGTTGAGGGCTTCAACCTCGTCCACGGCGTGATTGCCGGCGTGCTCGCACGTCTGTTTATGGAGGGCCGCGTGGCGAGCCCGGATATGAAGGCACTCCTGCATGAGCTTTCGCCCATCGATTCCTCTGAGCCCGAGCTCATGGATCCGCTCGCTGTCGATTCCACGCGTATCTTCGATACCGTGGTCGCTGCCTATCTGCTGGATTCCGATCGCTCCGAGTTCGATGAGGCATATCTTGCCGATACGTATCTGCAGATGGCGCTGCCTGCGGCGCGCGGCGCAGAGGGTGCTGGTGAGGACGCTCCGGCGTCTGCCGCCCGTACTGCGGCCCTGACGTTGGCGCTCGTGGCGCCGTTGCGCGAGTGCATGGCCCGCGAGAACGCCGCCAACGTGTTCGATGGCATCGAGATGCCGCTCGTGCCGGTGCTTGCCAAGATGGAGCGCGCGGGCATGCTCGTTGACCCCGACCGCCTGCATAGTCTGTCCGAGGGCCTGGCGACCCAGATTGCCGAGGTCGAGCGGAGCATTCGCGATCTGGCCGGCGACGAGACCTTTAACATCGGCAGTCCCATGCAGCTCTCGCACGTGCTGTTTGATGTTATGGGGCTTCCGACCAAGGGCCTCAAAAAGACCAAGCGCGGCTATTATTCGACCAACGCCAAGGTGCTGAGCGACCTTGCCCGTGACCACGAAATCGTGCGTCTGATTTTGGACTGGCGCGAGAAGTCCAAGATTAAGTCGACCTATCTGGACACGCTGGGCCCGTTGCGTCGTGGTGACGGTCGCGTGCACACCACGTACAACCAGGCCATCACGGCGACGGGTCGTCTGTCCTCGAGTGACCCGAACCTTCAGAACATCCCGACGCGCTCGGAGTTGGGCCGTACTGTCAAGACGGCGTTTTCGGCAGGCGAGGGAAGCGTCTTTTTGGCGGTGGACTACTCGCAGATCGAGCTGCGCCTGCTCGCGCATCTTTCGGGTGATGAACATCTGGTACGTGCCTTTAACGAGGGCGAGGACTTCCATGCCGAGACGGCCGCGCGCGTATTTGGCGTGCCGGTGTCCGAGGTGACGCCCGACCTGCGCAGCCGCGCCAAGGCCGTGAACTTTGGCATTGTGTACGGCCAGCAGGCCTATGGCCTGTCGCAGTCGCTGCACATCTCGATGGCCGAGGCGCGCGACATGATCGATCGCTACTACGAGGCCTACCCGGGCGTGCGCACGTTCCTCGACAACGTGGTGGCACGTGCCAAGCAGACGGGCTATGCCGAGACCATGTATGGCCGCAGACGCCATATTCCCGAGCTCAAGGCCAAAAACCCGCAACTCCGCGGCTTTGGCGAGCGCACGGCCATGAACCACCCCATGCAGGGCACTGCGGCCGACATCATCAAGATCGCGATGGCCCGCGTGAGCCGCCGTCTGGAAGAAGAGGGCTTTGCCGCCCACATGATTCTGCAGGTACACGACGAACTGGACTTTGAGTGCCCCGTCAACGAAGTCGAGCGCCTAACCACCATGGTCCGCGACGTCATGGAACACGTAGTAGACCTCCGCGTACCGTTGATCGCCGAAGCCTCAACCGGAGTAACCTGGGCCGACGCCAAGTAAAGACGCCCCCACAACCCCAAAGTAACCAAACAAGAAGGGAGCCCCTCATCAGCAAGGAGCTCCCTTCATCCAATTTAATTCAGCCAAGTATCTAGACACTCAAGACGACATCTTGGCGGCAGGTAGGTAAACCTAGGGCCTGGCCGGGCGGCACGGGTTAACTTTCCGTAGATTCCGCACGCAAAGAAAGCCACTTAATGTGGCTTTCGTCTTGTGCAGGACCTGACCGAGCGAAAAGTTAACCCGTGCCGCCCGGCCAGGTCCGACGAGCAACGTTAACGAGCCGCCAGGATGGCGTCGATGAGCGTCAGTACGCCCCCGTCGTTGTTGCTCGGAATGCGCCACTTGGCGTGCGCGTTCATGTGCTCCTCGGCATTGTTAACGATAAAGCTGTGGCCGACGCGCTCCAGCATGGGGATATCGTTGTAGGTATCGCCCACGGCGGCGGCATCGGCGATATCAATGCCCAGGTGTTCGCACAGGTGCGCGACGCCGGCGCCCTTGTCGACGCCCAGGTTCATAAAGTCGATCCACTCGCGCCCGGCGTTGGTGACGTAGAGCTTGTCCGAGAACTCGGGGCCATAGGTCTCGCGGAATGCAGGCTCGGCATCATAGGCGGGGAAGAAGATCGAGATCTTATTGGACTCGATATCGATGCCCTCAAAGGTGTCGACGTAGTTGATCGTGTTGTAGTAGACGCTGATCTCGTCGTGGTATTGATGGTCGCGGGCGAGCACATAGAACTCGTCGTAGCAGCACAGGACGGGAACGGCGCGCGGGTCCTCCGAGGCACGAGCGAGCACCTGCTGATACAGCGCCACATCGATGTTGCTCTTATAGATATAGCTGCCGCGATAGATGACGCAGGCTCCGTTGTCGGGACAAAAAGCAAGGCGGTTCTTGATGCCCTCGAACATCTCCTCGAGCTTGGGAGCGGGACGTCCGCTGGCGGGGCAGAATACGATGCCGGCGTCGGCGAGCTTGTCCAGACGCTCATCAAGACCCTGCGGCAACACGCGCTCGTCGGTGAGCAGCGTCTTGTCCATGTCTACGGCGATGAGTTTAATGTTGCCGATGTTGGCGTCTGATTCATAAGTCTGCATAAATGCGCCTTTCCGTTTCCAGATTGTTTCGGGCGTAATGACCCTCTGCTATGTAATCGAGCGTATTTTCGCAGGAATGGTGCGTACTTGCACTGCAATTCACAAACTAATGAAAAAACTTTTCAGAAATTTGAATTTGTCGCTTGTACAGCAGGCACTTTAGCGTAATATAGCGACCATCGAAAACGGAGACGGCAAAAGCGCCGCTTACCGAGGAAAAGGTACCGTTTGCGATATTAGAATTGCGCCCGGCGATAGGTGAAAGGAGAGGCAGATGCAGTTCGTAAAGATCATCACTACTGCAGACAATGCCATCCGACGCCAGCGCGCAATTTCCCGACGACGATAACAATCGTCTCTGTCCGTATGGGGCGAATTGCCTCAACAGAGTCATTTTGAGGTCGTTGGGTTTTAGCACGACATTGCTGCATGTTTCTAGGGCATGTTGTGCTGCTTTTTGCTATTTAACCTGATATTGCACGGTTTTTGACCTCGAAATGACTTGCAACTGACCGATGTTCTAACTAGCTACCAAGGGCGAAAGGAAACAGCCATGAGCAAGGAAAAAGTCGTTCTCGCATATTCCGGTGGTCTTGATACATCCGTATGTGTTAAGTGGCTCCAGGACGAGAAGAATCTCGATGTTGTTTGTGTCTGCGGCAACGTGGGCCAGGAGGAGACCGGTCTGGACGCCAAGAAGCAGAAGGCCCTCGACCTGGGCGTTCTGGATTGCCAGGTGCTCGATCTGCGCGACGAGTTCTCCGATGAGTTCCTGACTAAGGCTATCGCCGCAAACTCTATGTACGAGAACAAGTATCCGCTGCTCTCCGCCCTGTCCCGCCCGTTGCTCGCCAAGAAGCTTGTCGAGGTCGCTCACGAGTTTGGCGCGACCTACGTCGCTCACGGCTGCACCGGCAAGGGTAACGACCAGGTTCGTTTTGAGGCTGCCGTCAAGGCCCTCGACCCCGAGCTTAAGGTTATCGCCCCGGTTCGCGAGTGGGATCTTAAGTGCCGTCCCGACGAGGTCGCCTATGCTCACGCCCACAACGTGCCGGTTCCCGAGGGTGCCAACGACAACCCCTATTCCATCGACGACAACCTGTGGGGTCGTGCCATTGAGTGCGGCCACCTGGAGGATCCCTGGAACGAGCCGCTCGACGACGCCTGGGTTATGACCAAGAATCCCGAGGACACGCCCGACACCCCGACGTATACCGAGATTGAGTTTGAGGCCGGCAAGCCCGTCGCCGTCGACGGCAAGAAGATGAAGCTCTCCGAGATCATCATCGCACTCAACAAGATCTCGGGCGACAACGGCTTTGGCCGTCTCGACCTGGTCGAAGACCGTCTGGTGGGCCTTAAGAGCCGCGAGTGCTATGAGGTTCCCGGCGCCCTGACGCTCATCACCGCCCACAAGGCACTCGAGGATATCTGCGTCGAGGGCGACCTGCTCAAGACCAAGATTAAGCTCGAGCAGGATTGGGCCACTGCCGTGTACAACGGCCAGTGGTACAGCCCGCTCAAGAACGCGCTCGACGCCTTTATGGCCGACACCCAGAAGTTCGTGACCGGTACCGTCCGTCTGAAGTTCTTTAAGGGCAACTGTCATGTCGTCGGCCGCAAGAGCCCCTTCAGCCTCTACGACTACGGTCTGGCTACATACGACCGCGACACCACGTTTGACGAGAAGGCCAGCGCCGGCTTTATCGAGATCGATACGCTGTCGCTCAAGACGTGGGCAAAGGTCCAGGGTCCCAGCTCCGCTGCCGCCCAGGCTTAAGGGCCCTTTCCTTGGTATCCGCGCGGCCCATCCGCGTGATACAAAACGGGCGCACGGGGTCCCTACCTTTCGTTATGCTTGCTGACACTTCTTAACATCGGTGGCCCCTACGTTCCGCCCGCATATATGACGCCGCGCCTGCGGCTGAGTCCGAGCCCCGCCGGGGTTGTCCGGCGGGGCTCCTTCTATCAATTTGGCAGCTCTGTGCCTATATATATGAGGAGTATCCATTATGTTCAACGCTATCGCGCATGCCTTACTTGCCCTCGCGCCCGAGTTCGATGCTGCAAAGGTCGAGGACGTTCCTGTGAGCCTGAAGGCCTGGATCGATGGTTCGCAAGGCAACATCCGGAGGGAGACGTTGGGCGCCAAGTGCCTGGTGCGTCACTTCTTTGCAAATTAGCAACATGGTCCCGCGCACGGTGGGGATTGTGTAAAACTGGCGGTTGAAAAATCGCTTTAGCGACATGGCGCATTGCTTTGGGCGCTTGTTTTGGTATTTGGAGAAAGGGGACAGTTCCATGGCTCTTTGGGGCGGTCGTTTTGAGGCGGGAGTGGCCGAGGTCACGCAGGAGTTTGGCGCGTCGCTGCCGGTCGACAAACATCTCTATAAGCAGGATATCGCCGGTTCTAAGGCGCATGCCAAGATGCTGGCGGCCCAGGGCATCATCAGTGCCGAGGATGAGCAGGCGATTGCCGAGGGCCTGACCGGAATCGAACAGGATATCGACGCCGGTAACTTCACCTTCGATATCAACGACGAGGACATCCATATGTCCATCGAGAGCGAGCTGACGCGTCGCATCGGCGAGGCCGGCAAGCGCTTGCATACCGGACGTTCGCGCAACGACCAGGTGGCGACCGATACGCGCCTGGGCGTCAAGGCGTTGGCCAAGGAGCTCATGGAGGCCAACCTGCAGTTGCGCCACGTGCTGGTGGATGCGGCCAAGAAGTACGACAAGGTGATTCTGCCGGGTTACACGCACATGCAGCATGCTCAGCCCGTGCTGCTGTCACATCATCTGCTGGCGTATTCCTGGATGTTCGCGCGCGACTTTACACGTCTGAAGGCCGCCTTTGATGCCGCCGACAACTGCCCGCTGGGTGCTGCCGCGCTTGCCGGTACGAGCTATCCGCTCGATCGCCAGATGACGGCTGCCGAACTTGGCTTTGCGGGCGTGATTCCTAACTCACTCGATGCTGTTTCCGACCGTGATTTCCTGCTCGACCTGCATTATGCCGGCTCCGTCATGGCCATGCACCTGTCGCGTCTTTCCGAGGAGATCGTGCTGTGGTCGAGCTCCGAATTTGGCTTTATCACGCTTTCCGACTCGTACTCCACCGGCTCGTCCATCATGCCTCAGAAGAAAAACCCCGACTTTGCCGAGCTTATTCGCGGCAAGAGCGGTCGCGTGTACGGCAACCTGGTCCAGCTGCTCGTGACCATGAAGGGTCTGCCGTTGGCCTATAACAAGGACCTGCAGGAGGACAAGGAGGGCGCGCTCGATACCGCCCACACGCTCATGCAGTGCCTGTCGGTTATGGCCGGTATGATTTCGACTTGGACCGTCAACGAGGGCGCCATGGCACGCGAGTGCGGCGTGGGTCACCTTGCCGCCACCGACGTTGCCGACTACCTGGCTAAGCGTGGTCTGCCGTTCCGCGAGGCGCACGCCGTGGTGGGGCATTTGGTCCTGATGTGTGAGAAGCGCGGCTGCAATCTTGAGGATCTGCCGTTTGAGGTGTTCCAGGAGGCAAGCCCGCTCTTTGAGCGCGATATTACCGAGGCGCTCGACATCCCGTCGATTGTCGCTGCGCGCACGACCGAGGGCGGTACCGCCCCTGCCGCCGTTGCCGTGCAGTTGGGGCGCGCCGAAGCGCAGCTTGCGGCCGATGAGGGTGTGTTTGGCTCGTTGACTAAGGTCGTCGAGATGGGCCACGGAGCTAATTAGCTTATTGGATGCGTCTGTCTGGTGCGTTCATCATATCTTGCCTTTACGGGTGCCCGCTACGGTAGGCGCCCGTTTTGTTATAGAGAAGGAAGGAGCTTGTCGAGAACTTTTGTAGGACATTTGCGCAGGTTGTGAAGGGGGTGCGTTCACGGGCGGCAATCGACCGTCTGTTCTGTTCGGTGCAGTTGGAAGTGGGGCGGATGGTACTCTAGTCGGGCTTCGGAACAGAAGTGACACATATGGAGCGCTTCAATAAATAATAACGCTTCAATAAACGGCTTTTTGTTTAACTGCAGCTAGAACTCTGTTACGATGCAGTCCAGGCGGGTGCCGGAATGGGACTTGGGCACGCGCGAACCTACTTGAAAGGCTACCTTATGGCTATCGAGAAGACCTTCATCATGATTAAGCCCGACGCCGTGCGCGATCGCAAGATCGGCGAGATCGTTGCTCGTATCGAGCGCAGCGGCCTTGTTATCGAGCGCATGGAGATGACCACGCTTGAGCGCGCCACCGTCGAGGAGCACTATGCTCATCTGGCCGATAAGCCCTTCTTTGGCGGTCTGTGTGACTTTATGACGAGCGGTCCGGTCGTCAAGATGGTCGTTTCCGGTCTCTCCGCTGTCTCCAAGATGCGCACCCTTATGGGCGCCACCAACCCGCTTGATGCCGCTCCCGGCACCATTCGCGGCGACTTTGCCGTCGATGTCAACGCCAACGTGATCCATGGCTCCGACTGCCTGGAGAACGCCGAGATCGAGATCAAGCGCTTTTTTGGCTAAACCAGCTTTGACTCCTTAAAGCTGTTAGCGTGTGGTTTGGGCGCCGCGGAACTCCATCCGCGGCGCCCTTTTTATTCCAGTAGATTTTGGTAAACGCCCACAAATCTACTAAAGAGCCCCCGTCCGGATGTTTCTTCCGGGCGGGGGCTGGCGTTAGCGTATGGCTTTGTGAATCTTTAGGCTTCGTCGACGATCTTAAGGCCGCGCGTCTGGTCGATCTCGTTGAGGAGATTGACGCGACGCTCGTGACGACCGCCCTCAAACTCGGCGTCGAGCCACTCGTCGACAATCATCTTGGCGAGCTCGGAGCCCACGACGCGGGCGCCAAAGGCGAGCACGTTGGTATTGTTGTGCATGCGCGAGAGCTTGGCGCTGAAGGGCTCGGAGCACACGACGGCGCGAACGCCCTCCACCTTGTTGGCAGCCAGGCTGATGCCGACGCCGGTGCCGCAGATCAGGATGCCCAGGTCGACGTCGCCGTTGGCAACGGCCTTACCCACCTTGTAGCCGGCGATGGGGTAATCAAAGCTCTCGGAGGTGTCGGTTCCAAAGTTCACGACCTCACAGCCGCGCTCCTTCAGGTGCTCGGAAATGATGTTCTTGAGCTCGACGGCGGCGTGGTCGTTACCGATACCAATCTTCATGAGTGGTTCCTCTCTGGTCCGTGCGGCGGAATTGCTAAAGGTTTTACCGCGTTCGACTGCATGATAGCGCGACTTTTGTGTAAACGCTCGGGCGTTTTTTGGTCAAACGCTTTAGCATGCAACAAGACCGGCTTTTCATGAATGAATGCCGTCGGATTGCGCTTGAACGCCGTCCGTCGGAACCATGGTTGCGGTTTTTGATGCATTGTTATCAAATAAAAGAGCTAACTATTATCGAGAGTCCAGTCCGTTATGTAAGCAGGAGATACCTATGCCTACCGATTCCATTCGCGATGCCGCTTTTTGCGATGTCTTGAACCGCGAGCTTGTCTGTGCGCTCGGCTGCACCGAGCCTATTGCCGTTGCCTATGCAGCGGCGCTGGCGAGCCAGACACTCGGTTGCGAACCCGATCATATGGACGTTGCCTGCTCGGGCAACATCATCAAGAACGTTAAGAGCGTGACCGTGCCCAACTCGGGCGGCATGCACGGTATTGAAGCAGCGGCCGTACTGGGTGCCGTGGGCGGTGACGCCAAGAGCGCGCTCGAGGTGCTCGAGTGCGTTAACGACGAAGATCGTGCTCGCGTGGCCGAGCTCCTCGCCGATGCTGATTACTGCGATGTGTCGCTTGTCGAGGGTGTACCCAACCTCTACATCAAGGTGACTGCCACAGCCGGGGGCCATACCGCGGTCGTCGAGATTACCGACCACCACACCAATGTCACGTGCCATACGCTCGACGGTATTCCGGTGTGCGGCAAGTCGGCGGGGGAGTGCGCCGCCTGCGCCGAGCGCGTCGTGGCCGAGCGCGCGGCAGATAACGCCGACACGCCCATGTCGATCGAGTCCATCATCGACTTTATCGAGGGCGGCGACATCGAGAGCGCCCGCGCGGCCGTTGAGCGCCAGATTGAGCTGAACGGTGCGATCAGTGCCGAGGGCCTCGCGCACGCTTGGGGCGCCGAGGTAGGCCGTACGTTGCTGGGTGCTCGTGCCGATGACGTCGCCTGCCGTGCCCGTGCCCGTGCGGCCGCCGGGTCCGACGCCCGCATGAACGGTTGCGCGCTGCCGGTCGCCATTGTGTGCGGCTCGGGCAATCAGGGCATTACCTGCGCATTGCCCGTCATGGAGTATGCCGAGTACCTGCGCTGCGACCACGATCGCCTGGTGCGCGCCGTAATTCTGTCCGATCTTATCGCCGTGCATATCAAAAGTTATATTGGTGCGCTCTCGGCGTTTTGCGGTGCTATTTGCGCCGCATGCGGTGCCGGTGCCGCGATTACCTGGCTGTGTGGTGGCACGCGCGAGCAGATTGGCGCGACGGTCTCGAACACGCTCGGCAACGTTGGCGGCATCGTGTGCGATGGCGCCAAGGCAAGCTGCGCCGCCAAGATTTCCGCTGCCGTTGATGCGGCGATTCTGGGTCACGATATGGCCATGCAGGGTCGCGGCTTCCGCGCCGGCGAGGGCCTCATCCAGGATACCGTCGAGCAGACAATCGCCAGCATGGGCTACGTGGGCCGTGTGGGCATGAAGGACACCGACGTCGAGATCCTCAACATTATGATCGGCAAAACACGGGTTTGCTAGCTACGCGGTTTTACCAAACCGCGTAGCTAGCCGACGCTGCAAACGCCCCTAAGCGGCAATCTGACGTTCAATCGTCGGTCGCGTACCAAAGTACGCTTCCCTCCTCTTTCACGTCACCTTGCTCGCTTAGGGGCGTTTTCGCTGACTGATGCTCAACCTACGGCGCTTTTTTGTTTGGGGCACTCATTGGGGACAGACTTGAATGAGTAGTCGTTGGGGACGTTCTTGTTTGACTAGTTGTTTAGAACGTCCCCAACGACTAACCCTTACGACAGTTCGTCGGCTACTTGGTGCTCGTAGAAGGCTTCTACTACGGCGTTGAAGTCGCGGGCGAAGTCTTCCATGGTGCCGTGCCAGGTGGCTCGGCCGGGTTTTCCCTGGCCAACATAGGCGGTTTGGATGCCGCAGGCGGGGCTGGGGAAGTCGCGCTTGGGGTCGTTGCCCACCATGAGGACCTCATGAGGCTCGAGTCCCATCACCTGAAGCTGCTCTAGATAGTAGGTGGCATCGGGCTTGCAGCGGGTGGCGTTTCCCATGTGCGTCACGAGTTCAAAGGGGGCGTCGGCCATGTCGCCCCAGCCCATGCGGCACTCGATGGCCCCCTGCGGAAAGCTGGGGTTCGTAAAGAGCGCGCAGCGCAGGCCCGCGTTCTGTACCACCTCGAGCGCGGCGTGTGCACCCGGCATGGCTTTCGCATTGATCATGTCATCGTTCTTGTACGGCAGGACTTCACGATCGTAGTAGGTAAACGCCTCGTAGATGAGTGGGTCTGAGAGGCAAATGCCGCACCGGCGCTCAATTTCTTCTTGGTAGAACTCAAGATTGGTGCGATTGTCAGTGCCGCTTCGGCGATTGGCGTTGAGGTCGACCAGAATCGTGCCGAGGCGCGCCATCGTGCCGCCGCGGCTGCGTCGTCCGATATCTGCAAGCATCGACGAGACATCCTTAAAATAGCGAAGGATGAACGCGTTGAGGTTGATGCTAAGAAGCGTCTCGTCCATATCGAAAACGACTGCTTTGAGCACGCGGGCACCTTTCTCGATAAATCGTTTCAGAATCGTATGTCTGGGATACTTTACTCCAAAGCCGTATGCCCAACTGCTTATCGTCAGCTTGTGGAGACAGTCGTTCACAAGATTGCGAAAAAGTCTCCATACGAGTAAAAAATGGCAGTTCACGCTTGAAATCGAAGTGATTTCCCCGTAACCTATACGAACGTGATTGCATAAGCGTCACATTAGTATCTGTCGGCTCCCGAGTGTTCCTAAACGTTGTGTGCTTGTCGCACCCTTCTGTAGGTCCTAGCAATCGGGGCCCCGTAGTTCGAAAGGGGTCCACCTTTGAGTGAGATTCAGAACTCGTCCATTTTCTCTCTTGACGATGTCAACGAGGAGGAGATGAACAACCTCATCGACGGTACGATTACCGACTTTGATGAGGGCGATCTCGTTAACGGCACTGTCGTTAAGATCGAGCATGACGAGGTGCTCGTTGACATCGGATTCAAGTCCGAGGGCGTTATCCCGGTCCGCGAGCTGTCCATCCGCAAGGACGCTAACCCTGCAGACATCGTTGCACTCGGTGATCCCATCGAGGCCCTCGTTCTCCAGAAGGAGGACAAGGACGGTCGTCTGGTCCTGTCCAAGAAGCGTGCCGAGTACGAGCGTGCTTGGAACCGCATCGAGGAGAAGTTCAACTCCGGCGAGAACGTCGAGGGCGAGGTTATCGAGGTTGTCAAGGGCGGCCTGATTCTCGACATCGGCCTGCGTGGCTTCCTGCCCGCTTCCCTCGTCGACCTCCGTCGCGTCAAGGACCTCACCTCCTACATGGGTACCCGCATCGAGGCCCGCGTCATCGAGATGGACCGCAACCGCAACAACGTCGTCCTCTCCCGTCGCGTCGTGCTTGAGGAGTCCCGTAAGGCCGAGCGCTCCGAGATCCTGTCCAAGCTCAAGTCTGGCATGCGTCTCCAGGGCACCGTTTCCTCCATCGTCGACTTCGGCGCCTTCGTCGACCTCGGCGGTATCGACGGCCTCATCCACATCTCCGAGCTCTCTTGGAACCACGTCAACCATCCTTCCGAGGTTGTCAAGGTCGGCCAGGAGGTCGAGGTCGAGGTTCTCGACGTCGATCTCAACCGCGAGCGCATCTCCCTGGGTCTCAAGCAGACCACCGAGGATCCGTGGCGCGCACTGGTCAAGAAGTATCCCGTCGGCGCTATCGTCGAGGGCACTGTGACCAAGCTTGTCCCGTTCGGCGCTTTCGTCGACCTGGGCGAGGGCATCGAGGGCCTGGTGCACATCTCCGAGATGGCCAACAAGCACGTCGATCAGCCTTCTCAGGTCACCCATGTGGGCGACAAGGTTCAGGTCAAGGTCATGGAGATCGACCTCGACCGTCGTCGTATCTCCCTGTCCATGAAGTCTGCTGCTGAGACTCTGGGCGTCGAGATTGAGGTTACCCCGCTGCCTTCCGAGAAGAAGGACGAGGAGACCGACGCCGAGTAAATCGGTTGACGATCACTTGTTTAAGGGATCCGTCCGTAATGGACGGGTCCCTTTTTACATTTGGCGGTGAAATGCACGATGCTACCCGGGCGCAATTTTGTCCGGGCTATCCGTTTGCTATTGGCTTGTCGGTGCATAAAATATGCCGACATCCCGCCTCGGGGAGGAGGCGGGAACGCGCTGAGTAGACGGAGGGGTGCGGAGCGCGGTCGCGTCTCGACTGACGACGTTGCCCATCGACAAGCCTATTGTACTGCATGGCGTGGTTCTTGGTTTATCGTGTCGAACGCTTGTGTTGTGCCATTGCCAATAGCGACGGTGTGCTACACTCTTACACTGCTGAGTGGGCCAGACGGTCGCGCGATGTGCTGCTTGCAGCACGCGTGAGGAAAGTCCGGGCTCCAGAGGGCGGGATGCCGGCTAACGGCCGGGCGGAGTGATCCGACGGAAAGCGCCGCAGAAAAGAAGACTCCCACCTGCGCCGCAAGGCGTAAAGGGAAAAGCTGAAACGGTGGTGTAAGAGACCACCAGCGTCGTGGCAACACGGCGGCTTGGCAAGCCCCATCCGGAGCAAGCGCGAATAGGAACGCTATGGGCCGGCCCGGTCCGCGTTCGGGTAGCGTGCGTGGAGCTGCACGGTAACGTGCAGACAAGATAAATGACCGTTCACGACAGAACCCGGCTTACAAGCCCACTCAGCACTTTGTTGACGCTGCGACGTCGTCAGCTGGCCGATTTGGCGCTCATTCGTCGGTCGCCGCCATAAGGCGTGCTCCCTCCTCTTTCGGGCCAAATCGACTCAGCTGACGCCGTCTCGCTGTTTTTGTCTGATCATCGGCGGTTCCGTTCTTAGCGTCTCGCTGTAATTGCCTGGTCATCGGCGCTTCCATTCTTTTTACTGGGGTTTTCGGTACGGGCTTTGCCGTATTATTGAGGCTGTTTGTTGCTTTGCTTGTGTTTGAGGGGCTTTGTTGGACAGCTATTTTACTCTGCAATCGAATATTGAGACTTCGGGCGAGTTTGTGGACCGCAAGAGCCGGTTTATCGCCCAGCTGGTCCATATTGAGTCCGAGGATGAGGCGAATGCCTTTATCGAGATGGTTCGCAAGCGTCATTACGATGCCCGGCATAATGTTCCCGCGTGGATTTTGGTCGACGGGCGCGAGCGCCAGAGCGATGATGGCGAGCCGAGCCGCACGAGCGGTATGCCGACGCTCGAGGTGCTGCGCGGCGCGGGGCTCAAAAATGTTTGCTGCGTAGTGACGCGCTATTTTGGTGGCACGCTGTTGGGGCCTGGTGGTTTGGTACGCGCCTATACCGCGGCGACGCAGGCGGCGGTGGCCACGGCTCAGGAGGCCGGGCAGATCGTCGAGATGACAAGTGTCGTGCCGGTTGACGTGCATGTGGCCTATCCGCAGTATGAGCAGGTGCTTCGCTTGGCGCAGGATTGTGGTGCCAAGGTTTCGGACACCGATTACGCGGACGCCGTGACGATTCATTTGGTGTTTAAGGCGGGGGAGCAGGAGCCATTTTGCGCTAAGATGCGCGAGCTTATGGCGGGTCGCGAGCAAATCGAGGTCGGCGCTCCAGAATTTGCCGAGTTCTAACGGCGACGGCCGGCGTGCTTTTGGATGGATCCCAAGCGCGCCGGCCGTCGTTTTCTGTTGCCGCAGTTTACTCGGCGAGCTGCTTTAGCACATCACAGGCGATCTCGACGGCATCGTCGATGCAGCCGGGGCAGCTGCGGAGCGGACCCTTATCCGATCCGACGCCCTTGAGCGTGCCGCAGACGGTCGTCGTGTTCTTCTCGCCAAAACGTTTGGCGATCTCGCGCGACAGTTTGTAGGTCTGGCCCTTGGTCTTGGGGTTTTCCATGCAGTCGCTCATCACGAAGCCCATGATGGCCACGGCGCCCGAGATGGCGCCGCAGGTTTCGGTCATGCCGCCCATGCCGGCGCCAAAGCCCTCGGTGAGGTTAAAGGCAATCTGGGGATCGAGGCCGACGGCTGGTGCGAGCGTACAGGCGACGGCCTGGGCACAGTTAAAGCCACGGGTGTGGTATTCGGCAGCCTGAGCCTGGCAGGCGGTGGTGTCGAGCTGGGTCGTATCGATGTGCTTCATCGTTGTCTCCTTGTTTGTGGTGTACCCGCCTATGGTACCCTTGCCGACGCATTCGTTCATCGAGAGCTTTATGCATACCTCACCGTTTTTCTGTCGGACAAATACTAAAGATGTGGGGCGAATGAGCCCGATGCTTCTGTCCAATAACCTACCTTGCGGATGGGTTGAGAGGGGTGCGGGGTAGCGGTATCGTGAACCGAATAAAATGTAACCCAGGCAAGGGAGCTAAATATGAGCGAGCAGACCATCGGTACCACGTGTGTTCAGGGCGGCTATCGCCCGGGCGATGCGGAGCCGCGCCAGGTGCCCATCTACCAGTCCACCACGTGGAAGTACGACACGTCCGAGCACATGGGCAAGCTGTTTGACCTGGAGGAGTCGGGCTACTTCTACAGCCGCCTGCAGAACCCCACGTGCGATCTGGTCGCTGCCAAGATCTGCGAGATGGAGGGCGGCACTGCCGCGATGCTCACGAGCTCGGGCATGGCTGCGAACTTCCTCGCGATCTTTAACGTGGCCGGTGCCGGCGATCACGTGGTCGCAAGCTCTGCCATCTACGGCGGTACCTACAACCTGCTCGCCCACACCATGGGTCGTATGGGTGTCACCTGCACCTTTGTTGCCCCCGACTGCACCGACGAGGAGCTCGAGGCAGCCTTCCGGCCCAACACCAAGCTCGTCTTTGGCGAGACGATCGCTAATCCCGCCCTCGCCGTGCTCGATATTGAGCGCTTTGCCAAGGCCGCGCATGACCACGGCGTGCCGCTGATGGTCGACAACACCTTCCCGACGCCCGTGATGTGCCGTCCCTTTGAGTGGGACGCCGACATCGTTACGCACTCCACCACCAAGTACATGGACGGTCACGCGGCCTACCTGGGCGGTGTGATTGTCGATCACGGTCAGTTTGACTGGATGGCCCATGCTGACAAGTTCCCGGGTCTCACCACGCCCGATGAGAGCTACCATGGCGTGACCTATGCCGAGAAGTTCGGTCGCGAGGGTGCCTTCATCACCAAGGCTACCGCGCAGCTCATGCGTGACCTTGGCCCCATGCAGAACCCGCAGGCGGCCTTCTTCCTGAACAGCTCGCTCGAGAGCCTGCATGTGCGCATGCCGCGTCATTGTGAGAACGGCCTGGCCGTTGCCAAGTTCCTGCAGAGCCATCCCAAGGTACGCTTTGTGAGCTATCCGGGCCTGGAGGGCGATAAGTACTATGACCTGGCTCAGAAGTACATGCCCAACGGTACTTGTGGCGTCGTGAGCTTTGGCTTTAACGGTGGTCGCGCGGCGGCCGAGACCTTTATGAAGAGCCTCAAGCTCGCCCAGATCGCCACGCATGTGGCCGACGCCCGCACTTGCTGCCTGCATCCTGCTAACGCCACGCATCGTCAGATGAACGATGAGGAGCTCATCGCCTGTGGCATCTCCGCCGACATGGTGCGCCTGTCGTGCGGCCTCGAGGACACGGCCGATCTGATTGCCGACCTTGAGCAGGCGCTCGAGCAGTGCTAGGCTAGCGTTCGCATAAGTCGCCGATGCCGACAGGGGGCTTCGGTGACCTTTACGTTCCGATTCCGTAGGCGGGACCCCAATCGCGGCTGTTTACAGGCGATTGGGGCCCCGTTTTTTTGCGTTGGGCCACTCGAAAGGATGGATATGGAGAAAACCGCAGAGCAGCTGCGCCGCGAGCACATCGCCCTAGAGGGCGACACCCATGGCAAGAACAAATGGGCGATTCTGTTTACCGTGCTCATCATGACGTTTATGGCGTGTCTGGATTCGACCGTCGTGACCGTGGCACTGCCCGTGATGCAAAAGGAGCTGGGCGTGGGCCTCGATCGCATTCAGCTGGTGAGCTCGGTGTATCTGCTTGCGACGTGCGTGGCCATGTTGCCGTTTGGTCGTTTGGGCGACGTGCGCGGCAAAGTGGGCGTGTTCCAGCTGGGTGTCATCGTTTTTACGCTCGGCTCGCTGCTGTGTGGCCTTTCGGCCTCGCTCGAGGTTCTTATTCTGGCGCGCATCGTTCAGGGCGTCGGTTGCGCAGCGGCCATGGCAAACAACATGGGTATCATCACCGAGTCGTTTCCGGCGCGCGAGCGCGGTCGTGCCATGGGTATCCTCGCGACTTTCGTGGCCCTCGGCATGATGTGTGGTCCCGTGCTAGGCGGCATGCTGGTGGCAAGCTTTCCCTGGGAGAGCATCTTCCTCATCAACCTGCCCATTGGCGTCATCTCGTTTATCGTGGGGCTTTACACACTGCCGCATGTTAAGCCGGAGGCCGGCGAGCGCCCCATGTCGCTGGCGGAGGCCGCGCGTCGCTGCTTTGCGAGTTCGGCTTTTACGATTAACTTGGCATGCATGCTTATTGTGTTTATCGGCATCGGTGCATCTGAGTTTGTGCTGCCGTTCTATTTCCAGGATGCCCATGGCTTTAGCTCCGATATTTCCGGACTGCTCTTTTTGGCGCTGCCGATGGTGAATGCCTTTATCGGGCCGCTTTCGGGTACGGTTTCGGACCGTGTTGGCTGCGAGGGTCCCACGGCGGTCGGCCTGGGTGTGTACGTATGCGGTCTCTTTGCGGTAAGCACGCTCGACGAGCACTCCTCCATCCCTGTGATCGTGTGCTGTGTCGCGTTTATGTCGTGCGGCACGTCGATTTTCCAGAGCCCCAATAACTCGCTGTATATGGGCTCGGCTCCGCGCGAGGCACTCGGTTTTGCGGGCAGCTTGGGCAGTTTGGCGCGCTATGCCGGCATGGCAGTGGGCATTACGGCGGCGTCGCATATCCTGTATGGGCAGATGAGCGTGGCGATGGGCGAGGCCGTGACCAGTTTCGTTGCAGGCCGTTCGGATGTGTTCTTATTCGGCTTTCGCTCGGTGTTCTACGTGCTCATGGCTGTGGCCGCTGTGGGCTTTGCGCTCGCCATGGTGCGTTTGGTGAAGATGCGCGCCCGCCATTAGCGTGTTGGGAGGCTGTCTGCCACGATTCGCGCCGTCCCAAAAAGACTGGTTTGTGGTGCGATGTGGCTTGTGGGACGGGCGGGGGTCGGTCCGTGGTAGACTATCGAACAACGTTTATTAATCGCGCGGTATCGTTGCCGCGAGAAGGGGTTGCGCCATGCAGGAGCTTGAGGATCGTATTCGCCATGACGGCATCGTAAAGGCCGGTAACGTCCTTAAGGTTGATGCCTTCCTCAACCACCAGTGCGACGTTGAGCTGTTCGATCACATGGGCGCTGAGTGGGCCCGTCTGTTCGAGGGCGTCGAGATCAACAAGATCCTGACGATCGAGGCTTCGGGCATTGGCATGGCCTGCATTGCAGCTCAGCATTTTGGCGGCGTGCCGGTGGTCTTTGCCAAGAAGGCCCAGTCCATTAACCTCGACGGCGAGCAGTATGCCACGACCATCTACTCCTTTACCAAGCAGAAGGAGTACCCGGTCATCGTGGGCAAGCGCTTCCTGTCCGAGGGCGATAAGGTCCTAATCATCGATGACTTCCTGGCCAACGGCTGCGCACTTGAGGGTCTTATTAAGATCTGTGAGGCCGCGGGTGCCGAGGTTGCTGGCATTGGCATTGCGGTGGAGAAAGGCTTCCAGGGCGGTGGCGATAAGCTCCGCGAGCGCGGCTTCCGCGTTGAGAGCCTAGCCCGTATCGCCGATATGGACTGCGATACCGGCGAGATCACCTTCGCCTAAGCGCGCAACACAAGCGATTGGTATGCGATGTGACAAAGGGACTTTCCCTTTGTCACATTTTTTATGAGGGGAGGTGTTGATATGGATGAGAACAAGATGGGATGGCGTGAGTATGCGCGCTATGCCGAGATGTCGGCCGAGGAGTTGGCGCGCGATTGCGAGGTGCAGGTGTTTCGCGCGACGGGTCCGGGCGGACAAGGCGTCAACACGACGGACTCGGCGGTGCGCATGAAGCATGGGCCCACGGGGATTGTCGTGACGGCGCGCGAGAGCCGTAGTCAGTTTCAGAATCGCAGCTGCTGTCTGCGTAAGCTGCGCGCTGAGCTTGAGCGTCGCGGGCGTCCACCGCGCCGTCGCGTCAAGACCAAAGTGCCACAGCGCTCTCGCCAGCGCAGGCTCAACGATAAGCACTTCAACGCGATTAAAAAGGCCAACCGTCGCAAGCCGGGCGGGGAGGAATGATCTTCTCAATAAGTTGCGGTGAAATAGGGACTGTTTTGCGGCTTTGGCTGCATAAACAGTCCCTATTTCACCGCAACTTAGGTGAAGCTAGCGGGTTGGGTGCCAGACCTCGAGGACGGCGGGAAGGATATCCACCTCGATGCGCGAGGCGACAATGGGCTCGCCGTCGGCCTGGATGGGGTAATCGGGCTGCTCGAAGGTGAGCTCGGCATGGCGGCAGCGGCGCATACGAACCGGCGGCAACTTGGTGTGGTGGCCGTCCTTGGCCGAAAGAAACATAGGCAGGGCAACGGCGCGGGGGACGGGGCCGCAGGCGTAGCAGACATCGAGTATGCCGTCGCAGGGGTCGGCATCGGGGCAGATGCGATAGCCCGAGCCATAGGTGGGGCCCAGCTGAATCGCCATGATAATCGCCCGCACGCGCTCGGCGGGCGCGCCGTCAAAGCTGACTTTCATGGGGTAGTTGCGATAGCGTAGGCCAAACTGCTCAAGGCCCGAGAGGGTGTAGAGCGGCGCGCCCGTCAAGCCGGTCTTTTTGCGCAGCTCGGTGGTGCTAAGGCCGATGGCAGCATCGATGCCGACCGAAAGCGTCTGGTCATAATACTCGACCGTCGCCTCGCCGCTACCGCTTGCAGGGCTCCATGAGCGAATGCGCCCGATGTCCTGACGTTGCAGCTCGCAGGTGAGCAGCGCGCCAAAATCCTTGCCGGAGAAATCGTCGATACCGAGCGTTTGGGCAAAATCGTTGCCGGAGCCCACGGGCAGGACGGCAAGGGCGGGGCGGGCGTCCTGCTTTTGCGTCATAAGCCCATTGACGACCTCGTGGATCACGCCGTCGCCGCCAAGAGCGATAACGGTGCGGTAGCCCTGGGCCTGTGCGGTAAGTTCCTTGGCATGCCCCATGCGCTCGGTCAGTACCAAGTCAAACTGGGATGAGCGCGCGGTCATGTCTAAAAAGCGCTGCAGGCGCTCAGCGACCTCGCGCGCCGCACCCGACTGGGCGGCTGGGTTGGCGATGATGAGCGTGCGACCAAAATCAGTTGCGTGCATGGGGCGACTCCCGGCGTATAACGTGACGGTGCGGTCGCGCTCGGGTCGAATTGCCCCCGATTGTGGCTGCACGGCGAATACTAACGTCTACTCTATCAGGTCGTTGTGGCGCTCGATAGCATCCGCTACCGTACCGCCCTCATCCACAATAAGCGAACGGCGCTTGGGTGAGATGATGCGCTGGGCGGGGTACACGCCGCGGTGTCCGCCGGTTAGGTAGCTGATAAAGGCCACGATGACAAAGAACCCGGCGGCTGTGCCGTGGAACAGGTCGATGGCCATCATGCAGGTGGTGATGGGCACGTTGAGGCCGGCGCAGAACACGCCGAGCATGCCGAGAGCCGCCAGAAAACTGGGGTCGAGCCCAGTAAGGCAACCGATCCAGCCACCGAGTGCCGCACCGATGCCAAACAGGGGCGTGACCTCGCCGCCTTGGAAGCCCGCGCCCAGGGTAAGCGCTGTGACGACCAACTTGATGACTGCGTCCGCCAGGGTGGTGTTGCCTGCAAATCCGGCGCCGGAAAGCCACGTGGAAAGGCCGGCGTAGTCCCAGGCGTCGAGGAGGGCATAGGCGGCCAAAACCACGAGTGTGCCTATAAGTGCGCGAATGAGGTAATTGGTGATAAAGCGACCGTACAGGTTCTTGACTGTTCGAACCGACCAGGCAAAGAGGCGTGCCGTCAGGCCGAAGATAATTGCGCTGATAACAACGATAACGACCGTTTTGGGCGTCATGTTGGGAACGTTGGCAATGACATTCGCTTCGTACTCGGTACCCAGGGCGAGTGATGTAAAGTAGCCGGTAAACGAGGCGACCAGGCAGTAGATGCCCGCGGTGTAGTCGATCTTGCCGATAAAGCACATCTCCATGCCAAAGAAAGCTCCGGCAAGGGGCGAACCGAATACGGCGCCAAAGGCCGACGAGATGCCGGCGAGCATGAGGTCGTGGTGGTCATGCTTTTTGAGGTGGGCAAGGTTCGAGATGTTGCTGGCGATGGTGCCGCCAATCTGCACCGCGGCTCCCTCGCGACCGGCCGATCCGCCCGTTAGGTGCGTGAGCGTGGAACAGACGAAGGTGAGGACGGCCATGCGCATATGGATGAGACGTGTGCCCAGAGCGGAGTCGATGACCAGGTTGTTGCCACGCTTGGCGGCGAGGCCGTGGTTTTTGTACACCCATGCGGTGGCAACGCCCACAACGGGGAGCAGCGCGTAAATCCACTCATGGTGCTCGCGATAGTCGGTCGCGATATTCAGCGAGGCCAAAAACGCCCAAGCGGCAACGCCCATGGCGAGCGAGACGATAACTACGAGCACGAGCAGCTTGGCGCTTGCGAGTAGGTTGCGGGCGTTGCGGCGCGTGTCGGCAGCCAAGAGATGCTCGGAGCGGGTGAGCTGTTGCCTGCCTGCCATGATGACGTCGTTAAGGGAGAAAAGGCCGCCGTCGTCGAGCGGCTGGGAATGATCCTGCGCCTCGTTTGCGCTTTCGGGTTTGTCGGTAAAAGCCATACGTTCCTCTTTTTGGGTTGCAACACGAGCATTATAAAACGCGGTAAACGCGACGAGCCGGTGGGTTAGTTTCCATTCTGTTTCGTGGCTTGCAACCGACAGGTGTATTTGCGGGTGCAGGCCGAGTCGCGGTCGTGCGTCGGGGGATTATACTGAGACAAGCATAAAGAATCGGCGTTCCCGTTGTGCGCCGTGGCATTAAGAGGTGCATATGGCTGAGAAACTCATTCCGTTGGAGGACGCACAGGCGATCGTCTTGTCGCACGTGAATCGCACCGAAGTTGTCGAGATTCCCGTGTGGCAGGCCGCCGGTCTTCCCTTGGCAGAGGACGCGGTGGCCGATATCGACATTTCGCCGTTTGCCAACAGCGCTATGGACGGATATGCCGTGCGCTCGGCGGACTTGGCGCAGGCATCTGGCGAGGCGCCGGTGACGTTCGACGTTGTCGGACACGAGGCCGCGGGCCATGTCTTTGAGGGCGCAATCGGCGCGGGTGAGACGGTCCGCATCATGACGGGCGCGCCGGTACCCGAAGGTGCCGATGCCGTGGTGAAATACGAGATCGTCGAGGTGCTTGACGGCGACGGCAACGAGGGCTCGCACGTGAGCTTCTCGGCGCCTGCCAAGGTAGGGGAGAACGTTCGCTCTGCCGCCGAGGAGGCCCATGTCGGCGATGTTGTGATGCACGCCGGCGAGGTTGTGGCCCCGGCCGGCGCTGGCCTGCTGGCGAGCGCCGGGTATGCGAGCGTGAAGGTGCATGCCGCGCCGCGTGTGGGCATTATCTCGCTGGGTACGGAGCTGGTCGCGCCGGGTGAGCTGCCGGCGCGCGGGCAGATTCGCGACTCCAACTCGTCGGCGTTGATGGCCGAGGCACTCGATGCCGGCGCCGAGCCGGTGTTCTTTGGCATCGCTCCCGATGATGAGCAGGCAATCGCCGAGCTCGTGCATCGCGCCGTGCAGGAGTGCGATTTTGTCATTACGAGCGGCGGTGCCTCGGCGGGCGATTACGACTATGTGACGGCGCTCGTCCGGCGCGAGGGCGAGGTGCTCTTCGACCGCATCTCGATGCGTCCCGGCAAAGCCATCACGTTTGGCCTGCTTGGGGGCAAGCCGTATTTGGGGCTTTCGGGCAATCCCGCGGCGGCGTATGTGGGCTTTGAGATGCTCGCCCGCCCCGCGATCCGCAAGATGCGCGGCTTTGCCGAGGGTACGCGTCCCGTGCAGCAGGCGACGCTCACGCACGGCGTGAAAAAGCGACAGCATCGCCGCTTCTTCGATCGCGCCACGGTTTTGCGCGACCCCGAGACCGGTGAGCTGTTGGTGACCGAGGCCAAGACGCAGAATTCGGCGCTGCTCGGCACAATGCAGCGGGCTAACTGCCTGTTGCGTGTTGACGAAGGACCGTGCGACCTCAAGGTGGGCGATGTCGTGGACGTTGTTCGCGTCGACCTGCCCGAGGGCGCCGTGTTGTAGGAGGAATGCTATGGAGCTGAAGATATCGATCGTGACGTGCTCGGATACGCGCGATCTTGCCCAGGACGAGGCTGGAGCCGCACTCGAGGAACTTATCGAGGCGCAGGGCTGGACGGTCGCCTCGCATGTGGTCGTGCGCGACGACGTCAGCGAGATCGGTGATGCCATTGTGGAAGCCGCCGATGAGTGCCACGCCAATGTCGTGCTCACCTGCGGCGGCACGGGGCTTTCGATGCGCGATGTGACGCCCGAGGCGACGCGTGCCGTCTGCGAGCGCGATGTGCCGGGTATTGCAGAGGCAATCCGTGCGTACTCCATGACCAAGACGCGCCGCGCTATGCTCTCGCGCGCTATTTGCATGCAACGAGGTCATACACTTGTCGTAAACTTTCCCGGTTCTACGAAGGCCGCCCGCGAAAGCTGGGAGGCCGTGAGCGATCAGCTGGAGCATGCGGCTCAGATGACAGCGGGCGGCGGACATACCAACTAAGCGGTTTACCTGCGGCGGAGCGACCTGAACGGCTGCTCCGCCTTTTATTTGCGCCCAAGGGGACGGCATTCTGTAGGCATGCTTGAAACTATATTCTCAGACGAGAATAATTTCTCATAATCATTATTCGCATCGAAGTATAATCAAATTACAGAATAAAGCCCGCGGTGGGGTACCCGGGCACAAGGTACGAAAGGGTTGAACATGTTCGATATGGTTTCTCGCCGCGGATTCGTCTCACTCTCCGCTGTCGCCGCTGCCGGCCTTGGGCTTGCCGGCTGCTCCGGCAACAAGGAGCCTGAGGCGACCGGCTCCGATGCCGGCTCCGCCAAGGCCTCTTCCAAGAAGGAAACCGTCGAGCTGCAGGTCTTTGCCGCCAACTCGCTCGAGAAGGCCCTGCCCGAGGTTCAGAAGCTCTACACCGAGCAGACCGGTACCACCTTTGCCGACACGCAGTTTAAGGCCTCCGGCGACCTCGTTGAGCAGATGCGTGCCGGTGCCACGGTCGACGTGCTCATCACCGCTTCCAAGGGCACCATGGATGACGCTGAGACCGTCGAGCTCGTCGATGCCGACACCCGTGAGGATATGTTCGTCAACGATCTTGTGATCATTCGCGCCGAGGGCTCCGACACCAAGGTCGAGGCCATCGCCGACGTCGCGAATCTGGGCGGCAAGATCGCCATTGGCGACGCCAAGACCGTTCCCGCCGGCAAGTACGCCAACCAGGCGCTGGCTTCTGTGGGCCTCTATACCGGCACCGAGGGCGACGACGGCGAGTATGCGCCCGAGATCGCCGACAAGGTCGCACTGGCAGACAAAGTTGGTACCGCCGCCGCCTATGTGTCCACAGGCGACTGCGTTGCCGGTTTTGTCTACAGCTCTGACATCTACCGCTACAACGGCATCGAGGACGCCTTCGTGTGCCCCGAGGACTCGCACAAGCCCATCGTGTATCCCGGTGCTGTCGCCGATAGCTCCGAGCATGCCGACGAGGCTAAGGCGTTCATCGACTTTTGCCTGTCCAACAAGAAGGCTCAGAAGATTTGGGCTAAGTACGGCTTTGAGCTTTCCGCGTAGTGCGGCTTGGCGCGATAATTCCATCGTTTTGTGTTTCACTCCGTCCTTGTATTCGCTTGGAGCTTTTCGTGCTTAATAGATTCCGCATGCTTGTCGCCTGTGCTTTGACCTTCGCGCTTTGCTGGGTGCCGGGATTTGCGTTTGCTGGGGACGCTGAGGACGGGGCCCAGGTTGCTGCGACCGCTCATGGGTTTTCCTATGGGATCGAGGGTTTTGAGCGGTTGGCCAAGGGGACCGCTCGTGCTATGGAGGGCCAGCCTAAGGGCTACCGGTTTCCCGTTGACGAGGACGTGGACCT
The DNA here is from genome assembly GCF_003436735.1 of Collinsella sp. TF12-2AT. Lineage (NCBI taxonomy): Bacteria > Bacillati > Actinomycetota > Coriobacteriia > Coriobacteriales > Coriobacteriaceae > Collinsella > Collinsella sp. TF12-2AT. The sequence goes on from NZ_QSQK01000010.1 coordinate 78,142, forward strand.
TGTAGTGGCGGCTGCTGCCGATCGCGTTGTGGTGTGGATATCGCCCAAGGCGGCCGAGAAGTATGGATTGGATCCGCAGGACAACGAGTGCGTATCGGGTCTCAAGGCCCTCGTCTGTGAGCTCGACAGCGCAAACTCCATGGGAGGTGCGCAGCTAGGGGACGTTGATCTTCCTTGGTATGTTACGGCGGAAACAACGTTTGATGCCGGCGGGTATACCTATGGCTTTGATGTGCGTGGTGCGGATGGGGACCGCTATGTGGTGATTGCATCGGCCTCGGGTGATGCCAAGGGCGGCGCGCGTTGGCTTGATAGTGCTCAAATGGTAGAAGCATCGTCTGTCGTATTGCGGGATGAGCAGGGGCCCTTGACCTCTCTGGCCTCCTTTTTAGGCGGCATCGACTACCGCCCGTTTTGGGTGTCCATTAAAACGAGCGGCCTTGCCCTGCTGATTTCCTTTGCACTGGGCCTGTTTGCCGCGTGGAAGACTATGGGTACCTCGAGTCGCATCAAGGGCCTGCTCGATTCGGTCTTTACGATTCCTATGGTGCTGCCGCCCACGGTCTGCGGCTTTCTGCTCCTCATGCTGTTTGGCCGCTCGACCGGTGTCGGCCAGTGGCTGATCGCGCACGGCATCTCGATCGTTTTTACCTGGCCCGCAGCGGTCATTTCGGCCGTCGTTGTGTCGTTTCCGCTGGTCTACCGCACGGCGCTCGGAGCCTTCGAGAGCCTCGACACGCAGATGCTCGACGCCGCACGAACCCTGGGATGGTCCGAGCGTCGCATCTTTACCAAGCTTATGATGCCGCTTGGCTGGCCTTCGATTGCCGCCGGCGCGGTGCTTGCCTTCGCGCGTGCCATGGGCGAGTTTGGCTGCACCCTGTTCTTTGCGGGCAACTACGCCGGCATTACCCAGACCATCCCCATCGCCATCTACTTTGAGTGGATGGGCGGCAACACGTCGGTGGCCCTCTTTTGGGTCGCCGTCGTGATCGTGTTCAGTTTCCTGGTCATCCTGTTCATCAATATGTACACGGCGCATTCGCAAAAGTACCGCGGGCGCGGCCTGTCCCGCGCGGAGCGCAAGCAGGCCAAGCAGCTGGGCAGCCAGGCCGATTCGCTCGACCCAGTGGGCGGCGATGCGCTGCGTATCGATCGCGAGGCGCTGGCCGAGCTTATGCGCGATGGCGCGGTCGCAAAGGGAGGTCGATAAGCCATGTCGCTCGTTCTGGATATCAAAAAGCGCTATCCGGGCTTTACCCTCGACATTCAGCTCGATGCCGGCGAGGAGCGTGTGGCGCTGCTGGGCGCCTCGGGTTGCGGCAAGAGCTGCACGTTGCGCTGCATTGCCGGCGTGGGGACACCCGACGAGGGCGAGATCGTCGTCAACGGCGTGACCTTTTTTGACTCGGCGGCGGGTATCAACCTGTCGCCCCAGGAGCGAAAATGCGCCCTGCTGTTCCAAAACTATCAGCTGTTTCCCAACATGACGGTGGCCGATAACGTTTGCGCCGGTGTTAAGGATGCGGGTGACGCCGCCGCGCGCAAAAAGCTCGCCGAGCGCTATCTGGGCATTTTCGGTCTGGCCGATTTTGCCGACCGCTACCCCGCGCGCCTCTCGGGCGGTCAGCAGCAACGCGTGGCGCTTGCGCGCATGGTGGCGGCGCATCCGGGCATTTTTATGTTCGACGAGCCCATGAGCGCGCTCGATTCCTATCTTAAGAGCGCGCTCGAACAGAACATGCTCGACCTGTTCGATGTGTGCAACCGTACCGTGCTCTACGTGAGCCACGACATCGACGAAGCGTGCCGTCTGTGCGAGCGCATTTGTGTGATGCACGACGGGCATATGGAGGAGATCGGCTCCGTCGAGGACGTGGTCCGCCGGCCGCAAACCTTGGCTGCGCTGCGCCTGACGGGCTGCAAGAATACGAGCCGCGCGCGCAAGATCGGCGACGAAGAAGTTGAGGCCCTCGACTGGGGCATGACCTTCAACGTGGGCCGTGAGGTTCCCGATAACGTGGCGTACCTGGGTATTCGTGCGAGCTACTTCCATGTGGACAACCGTGTTGAGCGGGGTCGCAACAGCTACGACCTGCATGTGGCCCGCGTGAGCGATTCACGTTTTGAGCGCCTGGTGCTGCTGGACGTGCCGCGCGCCGACGCGCCGACGCGCCTGCAGTGGAAGGTCAACAAAGTGCGCATGCCTGTCGACGAGCTGCCGCAAGCAGGCGAGACGCTGCGCATGCATTTTGATGCCAGCAGGATCCATTTGGTTTGTCGATAGCGCCGGGTAATGCCGTCGGGGAATATAAGCCTCGGCGGCTTTGTTTTTGCCGTTCGCCGAATGAGGAATGACAAACTCTTATCAATTAAGATAATTATTTATTAAACGACGGCACACGACGCTGTCGTACGAATGTCAACGGTGTTCGCATGGTCGATGACCGTTGGTATAGTTGACCTCAACTTGTAAAGGAGGGTGCGCACATGCCGCAGACGACATACATTCGCCGCGTTGCCGCGCGTGCCCTATATATCGCTCGGAGCCGCATATGAGCAGGTATGTTCACGGCTCCGGGAGAGACGACGCACAATTAAATAGTCAACCGCAAAGCAGGTTCCCCAAAATTCCGGGTTTGAGCACGGCAGGGCAATCGCCGCCCGTCGTGCATCGATACCGCTGTTATCCGTTTTTGGTTCGAGAGGGGAACCGCCATGGCTGAAGAATTCGATTTCCATCCGATGTGGGAGAGCCTCGGCATGAATCTTGCCGACCACGACATGCTGCTGGGCGCCGTGGGCCAGATGTACGGCGATATGTTCTTGACGCAGAACAATCGCCCCAAGTCCACGTCCTACCTGGACTTTGTGGCCACCAACATCCACAGCGGCCGTATTAAGGAGATGCTCGACAAGAAGGAGGCCGGCGAGGCCACCAAGATCGTCGGTTCGTTCTGCGTGTACGTGCCCGAGGAGATTGTGCTCGCCTGCGACGGTATTCCCGTGGGCCTGTGCTCGGGTGCCGATTGGGCAACCGATAAGGTCGAGGAGCATCTGCCGCGCAACACCTGCCCGCTTATCAAGAGCTTTGCCGGCTTTAAGCTGGGCGAGGTCTGCCCCTACATTGAGTCGAGTGACTTGGTGGTAGGCGAGAACACCTGCGATGGCAAGAAGAAGGCCTACGAGTTTTTTGCCACGCAAAAGAACATGTACGTCATGGATATTCCCAACGTACACGACGAGTCGACGCTCGTGACCTGGAAGGCCGAGGTCAAGAAGCTCGCCGCCAAGATCGAGGAAGAGTGCGGCGTCACGATTACGCCTGAGCGTCTGAAGGCCGCCATCCACGCCGTCAATGAGAAGCGTCGCGCCCTGCAGCGCCTCGCTGCCACGCGCGCTGCCGACCCTGCGCCCATCAGCGGTCTTGACAGCCTGCTGACCGTTCAGGCCGCCTTTATGGACGACACGCCACGTCTGACCGGAGCCATTAACGATATGGCGGCCGAGTGTGAGCAGCGTGTCGAGGTCGGCGAGGGCGTGGCGCCCAAGGGGACTAAGCGCATCCTGTACACCGGTACGCCCATGGCCGTGCCCAACTGGAAGCTGTTCAACCTCATCGAGAAAGCCGGTGGCATTGTGGTAGGCGAGGAGTCCTGCACGGGCTCGCGCTATTACAAGGACCTGGTCGACGAGTCCGGTGAGACGGTCGACGAGATGCTCGATGCCATCGCCGAGCGCTACTTTAAGATCAACTGCGCCGTCTTTACGCCCAACGACCAGCGTATGAAGGACATTGTCCAGATGGCCAAGGACCTGCATGCCGACGGCATCGTCGACGTGGCCCTGCAGTTCTGCACGCTCTATGAGATGGAGTCCTTCGCCGTGGAGAAGGCCGCCGAGGAGGCGGGCATTCCGTTCATGCACATCACGACCGACTACGCCGGCGAGGACGCAGGCCAATTGCAGACGCGCATCGAAGCTTTCTTGGAAACCATTTAGGGCTATACGTTCCGGCGGCTTCCCCAGGTACCCGATCTTGCCGTTCAAACCGTCGCTTGCGTACCAAAGTGCGCGGAGCTGCTCTTTCACGGCAACCTCGGGCGCCTGGGAAAGCCGTTTCCTTGGTTGGTTAAAAGGTTTAGGAGTTATATGTCGGAAAATATTGAGCAGTCGTTGCCCAGCACGTTTGAGGAGTTCAACGAGCAGCGCAAGGCCGCGTTTATTCGCGTCAAGGATTATAAACAGGCCGGCAATCGCCTGGTCGGCTTTTTGTGCAGCTATACGCCGCTCGAGATTATCGATGCCGCGGGGGCCGCAAGTGTCGCTCTGTGCGGTACGTCCGATGAGGTGATCCCCGAGGCCGAGAAGGTACTGCCCGCGAACCTCTGCCCGCTCATCAAGTCGACCTACGGCTTTGCCTACTCGCAAAAGTGCCCGTTTACGTACTTTAGCGACATGATCATCGGCGAGACCACCTGCGACGGCAAGAAGAAGATGTACGAGCTGCTGGGGGGGCTCAAGCGCACGCACATTCTGCACCTGCCGCAGGGTCGCGATCGCGCCTACGAGCGTGAAAGCTGGTACGAGGAGTGCCGCCTACTCAAGGAGGAGCTCGAGAACTTCTACGGCATCACGATTACCGACGATGACCTGCGCGCCGCCGTCCGTCGTCGCAACCGTTTGCGTGCGGCCCAGCTCGAGATGTTTGCGCTGCAGGCTAACCAGCCGGCGGCCATGAGCGGCGTCGACCTGATGAGCACCATGTTTGCCGGTACGTTCAGCTTTGATATCGAGGCCTATACGCAGCAGCTGGAGCAAAAGGTTGCCAAGCTGCGCGAGACCTACGACGCGGGCGAGCGCCCGGTTGCGGCGGATGCCAAGCGCATTCTGATCACTGGCTGCCCGGTGGGCGGCGTGATCAACAAGATCGGCCGTACTATCGAGTCCAACGGCGGTGTGGTCGTGTGCATGGACGACTGCTCGGGCGAGCGCACGGCGGCCATGATGATCGACCCGGAGGCTCCCGATATCCTGCGCGCCATCGCCGACCGCTACCTGGATATCAACTGCTCGGTCATGACGCCCAACGACGGTCGTATGGAAAACACGCTGGCCATGCGCGAGAAGTATCACGTCGATGGGGTAGTGGAGAACGTGCTCCAGGCGTGCCATACCTTTAACGTGGAGAGCGCACGCATGCAGGAAGCTGTCGAGGGTGCGGGCATTCCGTACATGAAGATTGAGACCGACTACAGCAACGGCGACATGGGCCAAATCGAGACCCGCATCGCCGCCTTTATCGAAACCCTCTGACATCTGAGGCGCCCGACCTTCCGGCTCCAACCCTCCTCGCGTACCTTGAGTACGCTTCGTCGGGCTTGTCGCTCGGAATCTCGGGCACCTCAGACGCCAGAGGGCCGTTGTTGCAGCAGTGTCTGATCGTTTGATTTTCTTGCTGATTAGGAGAGAGCCATGATAGGGATCGGGATCGATATCGGGTCTACGGCGGCTAAGGCTGCCGTGGTCGATGGGGAGGGTTCGGTGGCGTGGACGTGCGTGCAGCCCACCGGGTTCTCCTCGGTCGATGCTTCCGAGCGGCTGCGCGAGGCACTGGCAGCGGCCGGCTATGACGTGTGCGCCGACGATGTTCGCGTGGTCGCGACTGGCTACGGCCGTGTCGCGGTGCCCTATGCCAACAAGGTAGTGACCGAGATCACCTGCCATGGTGCCGGTGCGGTCCGCCTGTTTGGCGAGCAGGGCACGGTGATCGACGTGGGCGGCCAGGATACCAAGGTCATCCAACTCAAGGGCGGCCGCGTGGCAAAGTTCGCCATGAACGACAAGTGTGCCGCCGGCACGGGGCGCTTTCTGGAGATCATGGCCGACCGCCTGGGCATTTCCCAGCAGCAGATGGCCGACCTGGCGCGTTCCGGCGAGCCCACCAAGATCAGCAGCATGTGCACGGTGTTTGCCGAAAGCGAGGTCATCAGCCTGATCGGTCGCGGTGAGCCGCGCGAGAACATTGCGCGTGGCGTGATCGACAGCGTGGTCTCGCGCGTGGCGACCATGGCCGGGCAGGCCGCGGGCGCCCCGTACTACCTGACCGGTGGCCTGTGCGAGAACGCCTTCGTGGTGGAGCGGTTGGGCGAGCTACTGGGGTCGCCGGTGACCACCTCGCCCCAGGCTCGCTTTGCCGGAGCGATCGGCGCGGCTGTCCGCGCCGCCGCCTTGGCCTAGGGGTGTACCGCGACATGCGCATCCTCAATATCTCGGCACAAAAACCAGATAGCACTGGCAGCGGCACCTACCTTGCCGCGCTCGTACGCGAGCAGATCGAGACGGGGCATCGCGCCGCCGTGCTTTGCGGCGCGGCACCGGGTGATACCCAAGGCGAGCTGGACCGGCGTGCTGCCGTGTTTGCCGTACCGTTCGAGTCGCCCGAGCTGCCGTTTCCCATCTGTGGCATGTCCGATGTCATGCCCTATCCCTCCACACGCTATCGTGATCTGACGCCTTCGATGCTCAAGGCATTTGAGCGGGCATTTGCTGCTGCAATCGATCGAGCGGTGACTGAGTTTCGGCCCGATCTGGTGCTCTGCCATCACCTGTATCTGGTGACCGCATTGGCGCGCGAGTGCGTCCGAGGCGTGCCGGTTGTTGCCGTGTGTCATTCGACCGACCTGCGCCAGCTGCGTTCGCATACGCTCGAACGCGATCGCATCGTAAGTGCGGTTCGTCGGCTCGATGCCGTCTTTGCGCTCCATGCTGAGCAGGCTGAGCAGATTGACCTGGTGTGCGGCGTCGATGCCGATCGCATCCACGTGATTGGGACGGGCTACGACCATCGCGTCTTCTGCCGCGATGCAAGCGTAGCGAGGCAGCCGGGATCGCTTGTGTACGTGGGCAAGATTTGCTTTAAAAAGGGCGTCGAGTCGCTGGTTCGAGCTGTGTCATTGCCGATTGACGATGGCGTCCGCCCATCTGGCTTGGTACTTGTGGGCGGCCGCGGGGACGATGCCGAGTACGCGCGTATCGAGCGCTTGACCGCGGTCTCGGATGTGCCGGTGACGCTGGCGGGGCGCCTGGATAGCGATGGGCTCGTGCGTGCCTACCGCAGTTCCGACGTCTTTGTGCTGCCTTCGTTTTACGAGGGTCTGCCGCTCGTGACGATCGAGGCCCTCGCGTGCGGCTGCAAAGTTGTGGCGACCGATTTGCCCGGCGTTCGTCCCTGGATGGAGGCGATGCTTCCCGGTGCTCCCGTGACGTGGGTGGCGTCGCCGCGTATGACGGATGTCGACACGCCCGTGGCGGCCGACCTTCCGTTGTTTGAGCGCGCACTGGCAGATGCTATCGCGCAGGCGCTTGCGGCGCCGCTTTCGACGTTCGAGCCGTCGGCGGTCTCTTGGGAAGCGTGCCTGGCGCGTATACTTAAAGTCGTTGATTTGTTGGAAGGGGGTTCGTATGGCTAAGGACACCATGAGGCTCACGTCCATGACGGCCGCGAGCGGTTGAGCCGCTAAGTTGGCTCCTGGAGCCCTCGCCCAGGTCTTGGGCGACTTACCCAATGTGCATAACGACAACCTGCTCGTGGGGTTCGATACCTCCGACGATGCGAGCGTCTTTCGCGTTGGCGACAACTTGGGTCTCGTGCAGTCCATCGACTTCTTCCCGCCGATGGTCGATGACCCGTTTCTGTTTGGCCAGATTGCCGCGGCCAACTCGCTGTCGGACATCTACGCTATGGGCGGGCGGCCGAGTCATGCCATGAACCTGCTCTGCATACCCAGCTGCCTGGGTGTTGAGGCTGCTGGCCAGATTCTGGCGGGTGGCGCCGACAAGTGCGTCGAGGCGGGCTGCGCCATCGCGGGTGGCCACACCATCAACGACGACGAGCCCAAGTACGGCCTGTCCGTGAGCGGTTTTGTGCCACTCGACCGCATGCTCGCCAACAGCGGCGCGCGCGTGGGCGATGTTCTGCTGCTGACCAAGGCGATCGGCTCGGGCATCATCACCACGGCCATTAAGGGCGAGCTTATCGAGCAGGATGAGGCCTGTCCGATGTGGAACTCGATGCGCACCCTCAACGAGGCCCCGATTCGCCTGGCCGAGGGACTCGAACTTCACGGCTGTACCGACGTCACGGGCTTTGGCCTGATTGGGCATGCGTGCGAGATGGCCGAGGGCTCGGGCGTGCAGATTGAGCTTGCATCGGGGGCGGTGCCGCTCTTTGACCAGGTGCTCGACATGGCGCGTCTTGGCATTATCCCCGCCGGCGCCTACCGCAACCAGGACTTCTTTGGCCCGCGCGTGGCGGCCGACGATGACCTGGAGCCGGGCATGCTGGATGCGCTGTACGATCCGCAGACCTCGGGTGGCCTGCTCATCGCGGCGCCTGCTTCCGATGTGGATGAGCTTGCGTGCCGTCTGCATAACGAGGATCGTATCGCTGCCGTTATCGGTCGCGTGTTCGAGGTAGCGCCGGGTGGTCCTGCCGTTCGCGTTGTGCGTTAAGAAAAACTGTCTATGCGACCGCCCGTCTATCCGGGCGGTCTCTTTCGAAAGGATGTAGCTATGTCTACTAAGATTGAAGTCAACGCCATGGGCGATGCCTGCCCGCTGCCCGTCGTCAAGACGCTCAAGGCGCTCAAGCAGCTCGATGGTGAGGGCGTTGTCGTGACCTCGGTCGATAACGAGACCGCCGTCAAGAACATCTCCAAGATGGCGCAGGAGAAGGGCTGCACGGCCTCGGTCGAGAAGATCTCGGACGCCGAGTGGCACGTGACCGTCACGACCGCGGGTGCCGTGGCCGTTGCGGACCCCGAGCAGGATGGCGCTGCCTTCTGTGATGCCAGCGCCGGCAAGGGTGGGCTCGTCATTTCCGTCTACACCGACTGCATGGGCCGTGGCGACGACGAGCTGGGCCACAAGCTCATGAAGGCGTTTATCTTTGCCGTGACGCAGCAGGAGGAGCTGCCCGCGACCATGCTGTTCTACAACGGCGGCGCCAAGCTTACCGTCGAGGGCTCGCCGGTGCTCGATGACCTGAAGGGCCTGGCGGAGCAGGGTGTCGAGATTCTCACCTGCGGCACCTGCCTCGATCACTTTGGCATTAAGGATCAGCTCGCGGTGGGTGAGGTCACGAACATGTACGTGATCGTGGAGAAGATGGAGCAGGCCGTGCGCGTCGTGCGCCCGTAGCGTATTGGTTGGAGTTGCCATGAGGGAGAAGCGCCCGGCGCTTGTCATCACGTTTCCCACCACGGCGGCCGCCATGGGCTGCGAGACCCTATGCATCGAGCGCGGCCTTCCCGGGCGAACGATTCCCGTGCCCGGGGAGGTCGCTGCCGGCTGCGGTCTGGCGTGGAAGGCGTTGCCTGCCGATGAGGAACTGCTGCGCGCCGAGCTTGCCGCAGCGGGCATTCCCACCGAGGGCTATACCGTGATTGATATGTGGGAGGTCGTGCGATGATCTATCTGGATAACGCGGCGACGACCATGCACAAGCCGCAGACGGTCATCGATGCCGTGACGCAGGCGATGTGCTCGCTCGGCAATGCCGGGCGCGGCGCCACGTCGGGTGCCCTCGATGCCGCTCGTACGATTCACGCTTGCCGTGCCAAGCTCGCGCGCCTTTTGGGTTGCCCGAGGGCGGACCATGTGTGCTTTACGCCCAACTCCACGGCGGCGCTCAACACCGCCATCAACGGGGTGGTGCGTCCCGGCGACCATGTGGTCACAACGGTGCTCGAGCACAACTCCGTGCTGCGTCCGCTCAACCGCCTGGCGGCAGAGCAGGGTGTGACGGTTGAGCATGCGGGTTGCGACGCGAACGGCGCGCTCGACTACGACGAGCTCGAGCGGCTAGTCACGCCCGGTACGCGTGCCGTGGTGGTGACGCACGCCTCAAATGTGACCGGCAACGCGGTCGACATTGCGCGCGTGGCGGCCATGGCCCATGCGGCCGGTGCGCTGGTGATCGTCGATGCCTCTCAGTCTGCCGGCACGGCGCGTATCGATATGCATGCCATGGGGCTCGACATTGTGTGCTTTACCGGCCACAAGGGGCTCATGGGACCCCAAGGCACCGGCGGCCTGGCCGTGGCGGAGGGCATTGACGTGTCTCCGTGGGCCATGGGCGGCACGGGCGTGCACAGCTTTGACCCACTGCAGCCACTTGAGTGGCCCACGCGCCTGGAGGCGGGCACGCTCAACGGCCACGGCATCGCGGGACTTTCTGCCGGTCTCGACTTTATCGAGGCGCAAGGCGGGGTCGAGGCGATTACGGCGCATGAGCGCTCGCTTGCAGAGCGCTTCCTCGCCGGTGCTCGCGAAATCCCCGGCATTGCGCTCTACGGTGCGTTTGACCAGCCCGTGCGCTCGGCGATCGTCTCACTCAACGTGGGTGATATCGACTCGGCCGAGATCTCGGACGCGCTCATGCAAGGGTGGGGGATTGCGACGCGCCCCGGTGCCCATTGCGCTCCGCTCATGCACCGTGCGTTAGATACCGAGCGCCAGGGTGTCGTCCGCTTCTCGTTTGGGTATTTCAACACGACCGAAGAAGTCGACACGGCTATCGATGCTCTGCGCAATTTAGCCTGCTAAAGCTGCTGGACCGTTTATACTTGCGGGACGGGTATTTTGCCCGTCCCGTTTTTGTTTCGACCCGAAAGGTGTGCCTATGGCTTCATCCGCCCCGCGCGGTCTGCGTTCCGACCATGTCGTTACCGTCGGCATTGCGCTGTTCTCGATGCTCTTTGGCGCCGGTAACCTCATTATTCCGCCGCTGCTGGCGCTGCAGGCAGGTTCTGCCACGCCGGTTGCCATGATCGGCTTTTTGATTGCCGCTATCGGTCTGCCCGTTATGGGATTTATCGCCGTCGCGCTCGCTGGCACGGCCCGAGAGCTGGCCGGGCGTGTGCATCCTAAGTTTGGCGAATTCTTCGTTGCGGCGGTCTACCTGGCCATCGGTCCGTGCCTGGCCATTCCGCGCACAAGCTCTACGGCGTTCGAAATGCTGGTGCCGCTGCTACCCGAGGGCGTTTCGCTCGGCACGGCACGTCTGGTGTTTGCCATCGGGTTCTTCGTCGTCGCGTTTGCGCTCACGCTACGTCCAGGCGTCATCACGCGCGTGCTCGGCCGCATTACGGGCCCTGCGCTCATTGCGCTCATCGTGCTGGTCGTGGGTGCTGCCGTGATCTCGCCGCTGGGACCGGCTGCCGCGCCGCAGGCCCCTTACGATGCAGGCGCCGCTGTGCAGGGCTTTCTGACTGGCTATCAGACCATGGACCTGCTCGCGTCACTTGCCTTCGGCATCATCATCGCCGAGACCATCCACGAGCTGGGTGTTACCGATGACAAGCGCGTGGCCTTCGAGATCTCGCGTTCCGGTGTTATCGCCGGCGTGCTCATGGCCATCATCTACTGCGGCTTGGGCCTTGCCGGTATGCAGCTCGGCACCGTGATGCCCGACGCTACCAACGGCGCCGCCATCCTCGCCCGTTCGGCCTCCATGCATTTTGGGCTTGCCGGCACGGTCGTGGTCTTTGCGATCTTTTTCCTCGCCTGCATGAACGTGTGCATCGGCCTCATCAGCTGCTGCTCGCGTTACTTCTGCGAGACGTATGTGGTCGAAGGGGGAGCGGAGGCCTCCGAGGAGGCCATGCGCCGTCCCTTTGCGGTTCTCGCCTTTGTGTTCGCAGCGTTTTCGTGCGTGCTCTCCAACGTGGGTCTCGATGTGATCCTCATGTTCTCGGTGCCTATGCTCAACGCCTTGTATCCCGTTGCCATCGTGCTGGTACTGATGGGCCTGGTGCACGGCTTTTGCGACGCTCATCCGCAGGTGTGGGTCTGGGTTGGCGGTGTGGTTGCCGTGCAGAGCGTGATCACCTCGGTCCGCGACGCATTCTTTGCGGGCGCGTGGTTGCCGTTCGATGCGCTGCCGCTGGCGGATATCGGTGCCGCGTGGGCGCCGGTTGCCGTGGTGGCATTTGTGATCGGTCTGCTCCATAGTCGTTTTGTCGCACATTCGAGGAGCTAAGGCATCAATGCTTGCACAGGCGGGGAGTCTCCCCTATAATTTCCTTCGCTTTGGGACACGCAAGGTTTAGACCTTAGCTGCTCAACACCTTCGGGACGTGGCGCAGTTTGGTAGCGCGCCTGCTTTGGGAGCAGGATGTCGCAGGTTCAAATCCTGTCGTCCCGACCATATCTTGCGGGCGTAGTTCAATGGTAGAACCCCAGCCTTCCAAGCTGATGACGCGGGTTCGATTCCCGTCGCCCGCTCCATAAGATAGATGAATGGCTCTGGTTCCTTTTGGGACTAGAGCCATTTTCATATACATGCCGGGGACCCCACATCCCCTCCTAAGTTGCGGTGAAATAGTTCCTGGATTAGCCGCAAAAGCTGTTATCCAGGAACTATTTCACCGCAACTTATTGAGGCCGAGCGGCCTGGGTCGATGATGGGTTCTGTTGTCGAGAAGATGAGGGCAGCCTGTCAGGAGTCTGCGTAGGGTTTTGTGGTTGGTATACCGTAACCGCGCATCATGGAGCCGAACGCTTTGACATCGTAGGTGTCTGAGAGCTTGAAATGAATGACGTTGTGGCCCATGGCACGCAAGTTCGCGTCGCGCATGAGGGCAGCTCGATAGGTTTTTGCCGCAGTATGTTCCGGATCATTTTGGGCATCGTCCTCAAACTTGCCTAGTCCATGCAGCTCAGCCAGCATCCAAGAGCCGTTTGGCATCTGCCAGCCGTAATCTGCCAAATAATAGCCGGCGTTTCCCGGTCGAGTGATTTCAACCTGAAGTTCGGGAGCGGCAACTCCCGCCAGAATCGGTGACGCATAATTTCTTTCGCAAATTGACAACCGCATAGCGGAAC